>DASVVF010000321.1:0-2660 GCA_036386695.1 Catenuloplanes sp.
TCGCGGTAGCCGCCGGATGGCCCGCGTACCAGCGCATCAGCCAGCTCTGGCTCACCTGCCGCGAGGGTAGCGGTCGGCGGCCGGTCGCTGGCCACGACCTTGCCGTCCGGGTCGAGCAGGTACACCCGGCTCGACGGCAGCGCGATGGCGTGTCGCAGGTAGGAGCCCAGAGGGCTGTTCTGCACCTGCAGGCCCCCGGAGAACACCCGACGCCCGAACGGGGTGTTGAACGGCGCGGCGAACGCCACCACCGGCACCCCCTTGGCCGCCGATGGCACCACCTGCGACACCGCCGGCACCCCGTCGTGCACCGCCGTGCGCAGGTGGGCGTACCGGGCGGTCAACTCGGTGCCGAGCAGCGCCGCGTTGGCCGGGACCACCTGTAGGAGGCGACCGCGGTCATCGAGCAGCACCACCGCGGTGTAGCCGAACGGCGCGGACACCTCCCAGAGCCGCCGTTCGCCGACAGAACGGTCGATCAGGAACTGCTCGGCCTGGTGCCGGGCCCGCGTCAGCTGGTCCACGATGTGGTTGGCCGCGAAATCGGCGGCGATGGACACCCTGAGCTCGAAGCGCCGCCGTAGCTCCTGCTCGCTGCCGCGCTCGGACCAGGCCAGCCCACCGGCCAGCGTGCCGACCACGGCCAGCCACACCGCCAACGGCAGGAGGAGGTAGTTACCCCACCGGGACAACCCGGTCAGCCGGACCAGCGTCCGCATACGCCCCCACTCGCCCGCCAGGTGGGCAGCTGATCACCGGCCATGGCCCACCCGGCTCCTATCGGCACCGGCACCGGTAAACCTGAGCCGACCGCCCGACGATCTGACCGGCGTCGCCACCACCGGACCCGGCGGTCGTCGACCCCGGCTCCAGCACCTGGCGGGGTTCCCCGCTCGGACAGTCGATCACCGACGGAGGCCGAGGGTGCTCAGCACCGCCCGGCACGCCGTCGCCGCCGGCTGGAACACCGCCGCACCGAGCCACCGGCGAGTCGGTGCCAGCACCGCGCGCCGCAGCCAGCGAGCCGCCGGTACGACGCTCGCGCGCCACAACGCCGTGATACCCCGGAACGCCAAGCCGATGGTGTGCCGCCACAGCCACGCGGCCGCCAGACCGAACGGTCGCAGCACCAGCCGCCACACCTGCCGACCGACGGCCGCCACCGCCCGCCCCAGGGTCGCCAGCAGCCGACCCACGACCCGCCCCGCCCGGCCGACCCACCGGCCGACCAGCCGCCACGCCGGCCGGAGCGCTCCCACCAGCCAACGCACCGGTACGACCACCAGATACCTCGCCAGCCAGCGCCCCGGCACCCGGAGTCCGTACCAGCCGAGCAGGGCCAGCGGCCGCCACAGGTAGCTGTGCAGGAACCGGCCCACCGGCAGCCGCAGCGGCCACAGGCAACGCACCGGCACCATCACCAGGTGCCGCCACAGCCAAATCACCGGCACCATCACCAGGTACCGCCAGGCCCAGGCCAGCGGCACCATCACCAGCCGGCGCAGGAGCCGGCCGACCGGCTGCAGGAGGTGGCGGTCCAGGGCCGAGCCCAGCGCCACCACGGCGGCCCAGGCCAGCCGCACCGGCACCACGACCAGAAACGCGACCACCCGTACCGGCCAGTGGATCCAGGCCGGTACGTCGGGATCGCGGGGCGGCATCCGGGTTGCCGACTTGTCCGGTTTGGGGGCAATGGTCATCGGCCACCACGATAGCCCGCCGCCTCCACCCCGGCGCCGCCGTCGACTCTTCGCGCGCCGCGGAAGCAGGCACCGACCCGGCCGGGGATGCCCGTCACCACGATCGCGGGCAACGGGACGGTTCCGAGGTCCTGGTGTCGGCGCCCCGCATAGCCTGCGAAGAGCACCTTCCGCCACGACTAAGGAGTATCCGGTGGCCACTCGCCTCAACCCTTACATCAGTTTCGCCGGCGACGCGCGGCAAGCCATGGAGTTCTACCGCGGCGTGTTCGGCGGCGACCTGACCCTGAACACCTTCGGCGAGATCGGCGGCGTCGCCCCGGGGGACGCGGAGAAGATCATGCACGGGATGCTGGTGACCGACGGGGGACTGGCCCTGATGGGCGCCGACACCCCGCCCGGGATGGAGCACAACCCCGGCACCAACATCACGGTCAGCCTCAGCGGCGAGGACGCCGACGAGCTACGCGGCTACTGGGCCAAGCTGTCCGACGGCGGCACCGTCACGGTTCCCCTGGAGAAGCAGATGTGGGGTGACGAGTTCGGCGCCTGCGTCGATGCGTACGGCATCCCATGGATGGTCAACATCGGTCAGCCGGCGGCCTGACCTCCCGCACCGGAGCCGGCGCGGATCCGGTCGGCTTCGGGGCGCCCGCCGACGGAACCATCCCGTCGGCGGGCTCCGGCGGCGACCCCGCGATCCGACGGTCCGGGTGGACGTTTGTCCGTTGTGGTGACGGGAGTCCGCGACGCACAATTTCCTGAACGGCCACGTCGGTGTGGCCTTCCAAGAAAGCATCCGCTGTGGATAACACCTATCTACTTGGACCTGAAGAAGTAGGTTCTCCGCTGCGAGGGTGGTGGCGGGGTGCGGTCGTCGTTGCGTCGGGGTGGTTGCTGCGCCTGGTGTTCAGGCTTCGGCAGCGGCGAGGGCGGTGATTTTGGTGAGGTTGTGGGCCA
>DASVVF010000322.1:0-1532 GCA_036386695.1 Catenuloplanes sp.
GGCCGCTTGTTCGGGCCGGGGAGGTTGGGGTCGGGGGCCGTACCCTGCGTACCGGTGAAGTTGAAGTCGGTGAGCTCGTTGTTGAGCAGGAAACCGCGACCCGGCACCACCATGGCGTTGCCGCCGGTCTGCTCGATCGTCAGGGTGTACTCGACGACGTTGCCCCACCGGTCGGCCACGGTCAGGTTCGTGGTGCTCTTGCCCTGGGTGGGCGCGGCGCCGGCGCCGGCGGTGGCGCAGCCGGCGTACGAGCCGTCGGGCACGCCCGGGGGGACCGGCTTGGGCAACGCCCGGGCCGGGTTGATCTGGCAGGCCCGCTCGGCGGCGAACCGGTCCCGCAGCAGTTCACGCAGCACGGCGGGCGGGGTGTCGGCGCCGACGTAGCGGTTGCGGTCGGCGAACGCCAGGGCGCTGGCCTCCAGGTAGTGGTGCAGCGCCCCGGTGGCGGTCATCCCGGACAGGTCGAAGCGTTCCAGGATGTTGAGCGCCTCGCCGACCGCGACGCCGCCGCTGGACGGGGTGGACATGCCGTACACGTCGAGTCCCCGGTAGCGCGAGTGGGTCGGGGCCGGCGTGCGGACCCGGTAGCCGGCCAGGTCGGCCTCGGTCAGCCCGCCCGGGCGGATCGGGTACTGCCACGCCGGGGTGGGGTTCGCGGCGGTCGGCGGGGACTGCACCGTTCGGGCGATGTCGCGCGCCACCGGTCCACGGTAGAACGCGTCGACACCGCGCCGGGCGATCAGCCGGTAGGTGTCGGCCAGATCGGGGTTGCGCGACACCGAGCCGACGGCCGGCGGCTGCCCGCCGGGCAGGTACAGCGCCCGGGTGGAGGTGAACTGCGCGAACGCGGCGGCGTTCTCGGCCACCTGGGCCCGGAACGTGGCGTCGACGGTGAATCCCCGGTCGGCGACCGCGGCGGCCGGGCGCAGCAGTTCGCCCAGCGACCGGGTGCCCCACCGCTGCGAGGCCGCCTGCCACGTCGCCGGGGTGCCGGGCACCCCGACGGACAGCCCGCTCACCCGGGCCTCCGGGAAGTCGTACGCCTGCCCGGTGGCGGGGTTGACGAAGGTGTTCTCGCGCATCGAGGCCGGTGCGGCCTCGCGCCCGTCGATGGTGCGCACGGTGCGGGTGCGGGCGTCGTAGTAGACGAAGAAGCCGCCGCCGCCGATACCGGCGGAAAACGGTTCGGTGACCCCCAGGGTCGCGGCCGCGGCGATGGCCGCGTCGACCGCGTTGCCGCCCCGGCGCAGGACGTCCAGGCCGACCGCGGTGGCGGTCGGGTCGACGGTGCTGACCGCGCCGCCGAAGCCGGTGGCGACCGGACGCTTCGCCGGCTCACGCGGCGGCGCCGCGCCCTGCGCCGGTGCGGCGGTGAGCGAGGTGAGTGCGAGCGCGGCCACAGCGGCCAGCGTGGTACTGCGGCGGAACCGCATGGCGCCTCCCCATTTCGGTACTGCGGGCATGCCCTCTGCCTACCGCCCCCGGCGCACCGGCACAACCCGTGGCCGCATGATCACGTTTGGTCGCGGCGT
>DASVVF010000323.1:0-3873 GCA_036386695.1 Catenuloplanes sp.
GCAGGGTGAGCAGGGTGACGGCCTGCGCGCGGGGGTCGAGGCTGTCCACCTCCGCGCCGGTGGCGATCTCCGACAGGAACCGGGGCAGGTCGTCGCCGCAACGCTGGGCCAGCGGCGTCAACAGCTCGACCGCCGCCCACACGTCCTGCGGACCGGCCGCCTCGAACCCCAGGGTGGGGGCGGCGAACCGTTCGGCGAGCACCTGGCCGGTGAGCCGCACCCGGGCCGCCAGGGAGCCACCCAGGCCCGCCGCGTGGCGCAGCTCCCGGGCGATCGCCGACACACCGGCCCGGTCACGCAGCCGGTCGTGGGACCGCTTCTGCACCGGGATGCCGGCCCGCGACAACGCGTCGATGATCGGGGCGGCCTGCGCGTCGGTCCGGTACAAGACGGCGATGTCCGCAAAGGACATCCCGCCGGTCGGGGTGGCCGCCCGGCCGTCGACCCGGCCGGAATCCAACGACCGGTGGGACACCCCGCCGACCAGCTCGTCCACAGTGCGCACCACGAAGTCCGCCTCATCGGCGACCGAGGCCGCGAAGTACCGGCCGACCAGCGGCGCCTCCGGATCCAGGCGGGCCGGGTCCAGGCGCCGGCCACGGACCAGGGAGGTGGGCGCGATCGCCTGTACGGCGGTGGCCAGGATCGGCGCCGACGAACGGTAGTTGCGGGTCAGCCGGACCAACCGGGCGTCGGTGAAGTCCTGGGAGAACCGCAGGAAGTAGCCCACGTCGGCGCCGCGGAACGAGTAGATCGCCTGGTCCGGGTCGCCGATCGCGCACAGGTTGCCGTCGGCGGGGCTGAGCAGGCGCAGCAGCTCGTACTGGTCGGTGTCGACGTCCTGGTATTCGTCCACGAAGATCCAGCGCCACCGGTCGCGGTAGCGCTCCATCAGCGCCGGGTCGTCGCGCAGCACCTGCACCGGCAGGGTGACCAACTCGTCCAGGTCGACCAGGTCATGCTGGCGCAGCAGCTTGACGAACGCCGCGTCGTCGTCACCGGACTCCGCCCGCGCCTGGGCCCGCTCGGTGTCGTCGGCGATGCGGAAGTCGGCCGGCAGAGCCGCCGCGGTGGCGTGTTCCCGCAGGATCGCCAACCCGAGCGAGTGGAAGGTGGCCACCGTGACGTCCTCGGCCACCGGGCCGAGCAGCCCGTCGAGCCGGGCCCGCAGCTCTTCGGCGGCCCGCCGGGTGAAGGTGATCGCCAGGCAGTGCTCTGGGTAGACGTTCAGCTCCGCGCACAGGTACGCGATGCGGTGGGTCAGCGTACGGGTCTTACCGGTCCCCGGCCCGGCCACGATCAGCATCGGACCGCCCGGCGCGGACGCGGCCACCCGCTGCATCGCGTCCAGCCGGTCCAACAGCCCGGTGCCGACCTCCTCCATGCCGGCCAGCATCGGCTCGAACGGCTCGTGCGGCGACGGTGGGGCCGGCAGCGGAGGCGTCGGCTGCGGCGGTGGGGTGGTCCGCGCCGACCGGCGGCGCGGCTGGACGGACGGTGTCGTCGCGGCCCGCCGGGCCGGGGCCGGTGCCACCCGCTGGTGCGGCACCGGCACGTCGAACAGCGTCTCCGCCTGTTCGGCACCCCCACCGCGGCGCAGCTCCCCTGGCTCGAACAACGTGATCACCCCGTACTCCCCGTCGTAGCCGGCGACCCGGCGCACCTGGCCGCGACGCAGCCGCCCGATGGCCTCGGCGAGCAGCTCGCCACCGGCCTGTCCGATGTCGTCCAACGGTGCCCGGGTCAAAATGTGCAGCTCCGGGCCCAGCGCCGCGACCAGGACGTGCAACTGCCCGGTGACGGTCTTGGACTTGGGGCCCACCCCGTTGATCTCGCCGAGGATCTCGGCCAGTTGCACCAGGTGGGTGACCGCCCGGGCGTGGGCCGGCGCCGAGCCGGCCGGCCGGTCCGCGAGGTCCTCCACCCGGCTGAGCACCCCCACGGTGAGCGGCTTGCCGCACTCCGGACAGCTGCCGCCGGCCGCCCGGGTCTGTTCCGGTGGCCAGTTCACCCCGCACGCGCGGTGCCCGTCGGCGTGGTACTTGCCCTCCTCCGGGAAGAACTCCACCGTGCCGTGCAGCCCGTCGCCGGTGCGCAGCGCGTCGCGCACGGCGAAGTAGTTCAGGTCGGTCGCGAACTGGGTGGCCTCCCGGGCCAGCGCCGGCGGTGAGTGGGCGTCGGAGTTCGACACCAGCCGGTAGCGGTCGAGGCTGGAGACCCGCCAGTTCATCTCCGGATCGGAGGAGAGGCCGGTCTCCACCGCGAAGATGTGCTCGGCCAGGTCGCCGTAGCAGTCGGCGATCGCGTCGAAACCGGACTTGGACCCCAGCGCGGAAAACCATGGTGTCCAGATGTGCGCCGGCACCAGGTACCCGTCCGGGCTGGCGGTCAGGGTGATCTCCAACAGGTCCCGGGAGTCCAGGCCGAGAATCGGGCGGCCGTCGGCGGCCAGGTTTCCGATCCGGCCCAGTGCCGTGTTGAACCGGGCCACCGCGTCCAGGTCCGGCAGGTAGATCAGGTGGTGCACCTTGCGGGTGCGCTCGTCCCGCTTGTAGATCGTGGAGATCTCCACGCTGAGCATGAACCGGGTCTGCGCGCCGTCCTCGGTGCTGGCCAGCCGGGGTGGCAGCCGCCGGTCGACGTCGCGTTCGGCCTCCGGGCTGAGCCGGTACAGCCCGGGCTCGGCGGGGTGCAGGTTGGCCCGCAGGTGGTCATACCACGCCGGGTGGGTGAAGTCCCCGGTGCCCAGCAGCGCCACTCCCTTGCGGCGGGACCACCAGGCCAGGTTCGGCAGGGTCAGGTCGCGGCTGCAGGCGCGCGAGTGCCGGGAGTGGATGTGCAGGTCCGCGACGTACGGGTCCGCAGCGGCCGGGGAGCCGCCCAGGGGTGTCGCAGTCAACGGGGGCACGCCGCATCCTGCCACGGGGGCGCCGACGCGCCCGCCGCGCCACGCGCGGAACGTGACATGGCCGACGTCACCCTCCACTGCGCACGGTCACGCCGGGTTGTCGGGTGCTGACAGCGTCACCCGGTGTCAGGACCGGCTGCGCAGCTCCACCAGGGTCACCTGCGGTGGCGCGCCGACCCGCACCGGTGGCCCCCAGAAGCCGGCGCCGTTGGTCACGTAGACCTGGGTGCCGTCGACCGTGCCCAGTCCCGACACCACCGGTTGGGCCACCCCCACCAGCAGGTTGAACGGCACCATCTGACCCCCGTGGGTGTGCCCGGACAGTTGCAGGTCGACGCCGAAGCGGGCGGCCTCGCGCGCCTGCACCGGCTGGTGCGCCAGCAGGACCGTGGCCCGTGTCGGGTCGCGGTCGCCGAGGGCGCGGGCGAAGTCCGGCCCGTCGCCGTACTCCTCGCCGTTGATGTCGTTGACCCCGGCCAGGTCCAGGACGCCCCCCCGGGCGGCGATCTCCACCCGTTCGTTGCGCAGCGGGCGCAGCCCGAGCCGGGCCACCTCGTCCACCCACTCCTGGAAACCGGAGAAGTATTCGTGGTTCCCGGTGACGAAGAAGCTGCCGTGCCGGGCCCGCAGGTCGGCCAGCGGCGCCGCCGCCGCGCCGAGCTCGGCGACGCTGCCGTCGACCAGGTCACCGACCACCGCCACCACGTCGACGTCCAGCGCGTTGATGGTGTCCACGATCCGCTGGGTGTGGGCGCGGCCGAGCAGCGGGCCCAGGTGGATGTCGGAGACCAGGGCGATCCGGGTCCCGTCCATGGCCCGGGGGAGCTTGGCCAGCCCGATCCGGACCCGGTCGAGCTGCGGCGGGCCGAGGGCGGTCCGGACGCCGTACCCGGTGAGCCCGGCCGCGGTGAGCCCGGCGAAGATGGCGGCCCCGCGGGCCAGCAGCAGCCGCCGGTCCCGGTCGG
>DASVVF010000324.1:0-6614 GCA_036386695.1 Catenuloplanes sp.
GGCGCCCCGGCCGGGGCGCCGCTGAGCGCCGCCGTGGAGGCGTACAGCCGCTCCCGCCGGCCGCGCACGGCGTCGGTGGTCCGGCAGACCCGCCGGATGGCCGCCGTGATCCAGGCCCGGGGCCGGTTGGCCCTGCGCGCCCGTAACGTGACCCTGGGCACAGGCAACTCCCGGTGGTACGGCCGGGCCGCCGTATCGCCGTGGGAACCGCCGGGCTGATCGCCGTGGGAACCGCCGGGCTGGTCGCCGTGGGAACCGTCGGGCTGAGGGCTGCGGCGGACCCGCGACTCAGCCGATCGGGGCGTCGAATCCCGGCTCGGCGATGCAGGCGGTGCCGACCCGGCGGAACCCGACCCGGGTGTACACCCGGGCGATGTCGTCACTGCCCGCCGAGAGCAGGACCAGGTCCACGCCGGTGTCCAGGGCGTGGCGGGCCAGCACGGCGGTGACGGCGGCGCCCAGCCCGCGCCGGCGGGCGGCCGGCAGGGTGGCGATGCCGGCGATCTCCGCCACGTCGCCGACGCGCTGCAGGACGCCGCTGGCCAGCACCCCGTCGGTGGGGCTGTCGGCCAGCGCGGAGGTCAGCCGGCCGGCGGCGGCCCGGCGTCGCTCCTCGGCCACCTCGTCGGCGCTCTGCTCGACCACCGCGGCGTCGCGTTCGGCGGCGCCGGCCGGGCCGACCGAGGTGCCGGCCGCGCCGAACCCGATCTGCGCGACGGCCCGCCGCACGGCGATGTCGGCGTCGAACGACGGCGTGCCGGGGTCGACGAGGCGCACCGGCACGTCGGTCAGCTCATCGACCTCAGGCAACAGAGCCGGGTCGAGCACCAGGAGCGGGGCCAGGAGCACGGACAGCCCGGCGGAACGGGCCACCGCCAGCAGATCCGGGGTGGTTTCATGCACCCATTCCAGACTTTCCGGTAGCCCGAGTTGACGTTGTCGGCTCCGTGCTGCGGTAATGTCCGCGGCTGACGGTGCCTCGGTCGCGTTCAGGCGTGGTCGCGCATAGTATGGCCACCCCGCACCGTCGCGGACGAACAACACCAGAGACCCGAACTCCTCCGCGACGGAGCTGTCGCGCGGTACCGCGTCGTAGAAACGTTCCAGCCGGTCGAACAGGTCTGCATCCAGGTTCGGCACGGCGCGAGACTACCGCGTGCCGGGGCGCGGAGTGTGATCAATCCGTACTGGCGGAGTGCGGTGACCCCTAACGTAGACTCAAGGGACTCTGCAGGGCCGATGTCGTCCCGACCTTGATCTCCACGCGAGTGACGACAGGAGGCCCGGTGGCTTTCCCGCACCCTCAGCGAACCTTGCTCCCGGCTATCGGGGCGGGCTCGTTGTACGAGCCGTCGACCGAACACGATGCCTGTGGCGTCTCCTTCGTGGCGGACCTGAACGGACGCCGGTCGCATGACGTGGTGGCCAAGGGACTGTCCGCGCTGATCCGGCTGGACCACCGGGGCGCCCGGGGCGCCGAGCAGAACACCGGTGACGGCGCCGGGATCATGATCCAGGTCCCGGACGCCTTCCTGCGTGCCGTGGTGGACTTCCCGCTGCCGCCGGCCGGGCAGTACGCGACCGGGCTGGTGTTCCTGCCGTGCGACCCGGCCGACGCGGCCCGCGCCGCCGACGTCCTGGAGAAGTACGCCCTCGTCGAGGGCGCCGACATCCTGGGCTGGCGGGACCTGCCGGTGCACCCGGATGACCTGGGCGAGACAGCCGACGCGGCGCGACCCCGGATCCGGCAGGTGTTCCTGGCGGCGCACCGGCTGACCGGCTCGGCGCACGGGCCGGCCGGCGCCGCGGTGACCGGCCTGGATCTCGACCGGGTGGCGTTCTGCGTGCGCAAGCAGACCGAGCGGGAGACCGCCGAGCGGGGCATCCCGGCGTACTTCCCGTCACTGTCCGCGCGCACGATGGTCTACAAGGGCATGCTCACGCCCGACCAGCTGCCGTCGTTCTTCCCCGACCTGACCGACGACCGGGTGGCCAGCGCGATCGCCCTGGTGCACTCCCGGTTCTCCACGAACACGTTCCCGTCCTGGCCGCTGGCCCACCCGTACCGGTTCATCGCGCACAACGGCGAGATCAACACCATCCGGGGCAACAAGAACTGGATGAACGCCCGCGAGGCGTTGCTGGCCACCCCCAACGTGCCGGGCAACATCCGGCGGTTGTTCCCGATCTGCACCCCCGACGCCTCCGACTCGGCGAACTTCGACGAGGTGCTGGAGCTGCTGCACATGGCCGGGCGCAGCCTGCCGCACGCGGTGCTGATGATGATCCCGGAGGCGTGGGAGAACGACCGGGACATGGACCCGGCCAAGCGCGCCTTCTACCGGTTCCACGCCAGCCTGATGGAGCCGTGGGACGGCCCGGCCAGCGTGGCGTTCACCGACGGCGAGATCGTCGGCGCGGTGCTGGACCGCAACGGCCTGCGCCCGGGGCGCTGGTGGCGCACCAGCGACGGCCTGGTGGTGCTCGGTAGCGAGGCCGGCGTGCTGGACCTCGACCCGGCCACCGTGGTCGCCAAGGGCCGGCTGCAGCCGGGTCGGATGTTCCTCGTCGACACCGTCGCCGGGCGGATCGTCTCCGACGACGAGGTCAAGGCCGAACTGGCCGCCGCGCAGCCGTACGACGACTGGCTGCACGCCGGCCTGATCGACCTGGCCGACCTGCCGCCGCGCGAGCACATCGTCTACACCCACGACTCGGTGCAGCGCCGCCAGCAGGTCTTCGGCTACACCGAGGAGGAGCTGAAGATCCTGGTGGGGCCGATGGCCCGCTCCGGCGCCGAGCCACTGGGCTCGATGGGCACCGACACCCCGATCGCTCCGCTGTCCAGCCGCCCCCGGCTGCTCTACGACTACTTCCACCAGCTGTTCGCCCAGGTCACCAACCCGCCGCTGGACGCCATCCGGGAAGAGCTGGTGACCAGCCTGCAGGCCACCATCGGCCCGGAGGGCAACCTGCTGGCCCCGAACGCGGCCAGCTGCCGGCAGATCGTGCTGCCGTACCCGGTGATCGACAACGACGAGCTGGCCAAGATCCTGTCCGTGGACGACGACGGCGACCTGCCCGGTTTCAAGGCGGTCCGGGTCTCCGGGTTGTACCCGCTGCGCGACGGCGCGGCCGGTATCAAGGCCCGGCTGACCCAGATCTGCCGGCACGTCTCCGAGGCGATCGAGGACGGCGTGCGGATCCTGGTGCTCTCCGACCGGGACTCCACCGCGCACCTGGCGCCGATCCCGTCGCTGCTGCTGACCGCGGCGGTGCACCAGCACCTGGTGCGGGAGCAGACCCGGACCCAGGTGGCGCTGGTCGTGGAGACCGGGGACTGCCGCGAGGTGCACCACGCGGCGGTGCTGATCGGTTACGGCGCGGCGGCGGTCAACCCGTACCTGGCCTTCGAGACCGCCGAGGACCTCATCGCCACGGGCGCGCTGCCCGGCATCGAGCCGGCGACGGCGGTGCGCAACTACGTCAAGGCCCTCGGCAAGGGGGTCTTGAAGATCATGTCCAAGATGGGCATCTCGACGGTGTCGTCGTACTGCGGCGCCCAGGTCTTCGAGGCCGTCGGCCTCGACCGCAAGGTGATCGACCGGTACTTCGCCGGCACCTCCAGCCGCATCGGCGGCGCCGGCCTGCCCGAGATCCACGCCGAGATCGCCGCCCGGCACGCCCGGGCCTACCCGGCGAACCCGGCCGAGCGCACCCACCGCCGCCTGGACGTCGGCGGGGAGTACCAGTGGCGCCGCGAGGGCGAGGTGCACCTGTTCAACCCGGAGACGGTGTTCCTGCTGCAGCACGCCACCCGCAGCCGGCAGTACGACGTCTTCCAGAAGTACACCGCCAAGGTCGACGAGTTGGCCGCCCGCACCGGTTCCCTGCGCGGCCTGTTCAGCTTCCGCGACGGGGTACGCCCACCGGTGCCGCTCGACGAGGTCGAGCCGGCCAGCGAGATCGTCAAGCGGTTCGCCACCGGCGCGATGTCGTACGGGTCGATCTCGGCGGAGGCGCACGAGACCCTGGCGATCGCGATGAACCGCCTCGGCGGCAAGTCCAACACCGGCGAGGGCGGCGAGGACGTCGAACGGCTCTACGACCCGGCCCGCCGTTCCGCGGTCAAGCAGATCGCCAGCGGCCGGTTCGGGGTGACCAGCGAATACCTGGTCAACGCCGACGACCTGCAGATCAAGATGGCCCAGGGCGCCAAGCCCGGCGAAGGCGGTCAACTGCCCGGCAACAAGGTCTGGCCGTGGATCGCCAAGACCCGGTACGCCACCCCCGGTGTCGGGCTGATCTCCCCGCCGCCGCACCACGACATCTACTCCATCGAAGACCTCGCCCAGCTCGTGCACGACCTCAAGTGCGTCAACCCCAGCGCCCGGGTGCACGTCAAGCTGGTCTCCGAGGTGGGCGTCGGCACGGTCGCGGCGGGGGTCGCCAAGCTCAAGGCCGACGTCATCCTGATCTCCGGGCACGACGGCGGCACCGGCGCGTCCCCGCTCAACTCGCTCAAGCACGCCGGTACCCCGTGGGAGCTGGGGTTGGCCGAGGCGCAGCAGACCCTGCTGCTCAACAAGCTGCGTGACCGGGTCACCGTGCAGGTCGACGGCCAGCTCAAGACCGGGCGGGACGTGATCGTCGCGGCGCTGCTGGGCGCCGAGGAGTTCGGCTTCGCCACCGCGCCGCTGATCGTCTCCGGCTGCATCATGATGCGGGTCTGCCATCTGGACACCTGCCCGGTCGGCATCGCCACCCAGAACCCGGTATTGCGGGAACGCTTCGACGGCACCCCGGAGTTCGTGGAGAACTTCTTCCTGTTCCTCGCCGAGGAGGTCCGTGGCTACCTGGCCGAACTGGGCTTCCGGTCATTGCAGGAGGCGATCGGGCACGCCGAGGTGCTCGACACCGCGCCGGCCGTTCACCACTGGAAGGCCAGCGGGCTGGACCTGACGCCGGTGCTGCACGTTCCGGAACTGCCCGAGGGCGCCGCCCGGTACGGCATCCGGGCCCAGGACCACGGCCTGGACAAGGCGCTGGACAACGAGCTGATCCACCTGGCGGCGGTGGCGCTGATCGACGGCACCCCGGTGCGCCCGCTCGTCGCGGTGCGCAACGAGCACCGCAGCGTCGGTGCGATGCTCGGCGGTGAGGTGACCCGGCGCTTCGGCGGCAACGGGCTGCCCGACGACACCATCGAGGTGAGCCTGCACGGCACCGCGGGGCAGTCGTTCGGCGCGTTCCTGCCGCGCGGGGTCACCCTGCGGCTGCACGGCGACGCCAACGACTACGTCGGCAAGGGCCTGTCCGGTGGCCGGCTGGTGGTCCGGCCGGCCGAACGGGCGCCGTTCGCCGCCGAGGAGCAGATCATCGCCGGCAACACCATCCTGTACGGGGCGACCGCCGGCGAGCTGTTCCTGCGCGGCCGGGTCGGTGAGCGGTTCGCGGTGCGCAACTCCGGCGCCGTCGCCGTCGTCGAGGGCGTCGGCGACCACGGCTGCGAGTACATGACCGGCGGCACCGTGGTGGTGCTCGGCCCGACCGGGCGCAACTTCGCCGCCGGCATGTCCGGCGGTACGGCGTTCGTCTGGAACCTCGACGCCCGCCAGGTCAACCCCGAGCTCGTCGACCTGGCCCCGTTGACCGACGAGGAGCAGGTCACCCTGCACAACCTGGTGCAGCGGCACTTCGCGGAAACCGACTCGGCGGCCGCGGAGCGGCTGCTCAAGCGGTGGCCCGGAGCGCTCGCCGAGTTCACCGCCGTGGTGCCGCGCGACTACAAGCGCGTGTTGGAAACCATCCGGACCGCCGAAGCCGCCGGTCGCAACATCGACGAGGCTGTGATGGGGGTTACCCGTGGCTGACCCGAACGGTTTCCTGCGGTACGGACGGCGGCTGCCCGCCCGCCGCCCGGTGCCGGTGCGGATCCGCGACTGGCGGGAGGTCTACCCGCCGGCCGACGAGCCGCTGATGCGCGAGCAGACGGCCCGCTGCATGGACTGCGGCATCCCGTTCTGCCACGACGGGTGCCCGCTGGGCAACCGCATCCCGGACTGGAACGACCTGGTCCGTTCCGGGGCGTGGGAGTCGGCGGCCGAGTCGCTGCACGCCACCAACAACTTCCCCGAGTTCACCGGTCGACTGTGCCCGGCGCCGTGCGAGGCGGCCTGCGTGCTGGGCATCGCCGACGACCCGGTGACCATCAAGCAGGTCGAGGTGGAGATCGCCAACCGGGCGTTCGACCTCGGCTTCGTCACCCCCCGCCCGGCGCCCGCCGCGTCCGGCAAGCGGGTCGCGGTGGTCGGCTCCGGCCCGGCCGGGCTGGCCGCCGCCCAGCAGCTCGCCCGGGCCGGCCACGAGGTGACCGTCTACGAGCGCGACGACGCCATCGGCGGCCTGCTGCGCTACGGCATCCCGGACTTCAAGCTGGAGAAGGACCGCATCGACCTGCGGCTGGACCAGATGCGCGCCGAGGGCGTCCGGTTCGTCACCGGGGTCAACGTGGGCGTCGACGTGACCGCGCAGCAGTTGCGCGCCGACCATGACGCGGTGCTGCTGGCCTGCGGGGCGCTGGAGAGCCGCGACACCCCGCAGACCCCCGGTCG
>DASVVF010000325.1:0-2594 GCA_036386695.1 Catenuloplanes sp.
GGGCGCAGGGGCGGCACCGACCTCAGCGGAGGGTCGGTACGCCGTTGGCGCCCCGGGTCCGCCGGCAGGGTGGCGGGGAAGCGCACCGGCCGCGGTCCGTCCACGCCGACCGGGCCGGTCGTCCGCGTGGGCAGGGTCCCCGGCGCGGTCGGCGACGGGCCGAGCAGCGACGGATCCGAGGGGTCCCCGGCGTACGCGTCGACCAACGGTTCACCCGGGCCGGAACCCGTGGTCACCACCAGGCCGGCGGGGATCAACGCCACAGCGGTGACTCCGCCGTACGGCGACGGACGCAACCGCACCCGTACGCCGTGCCGGACGCTGAGCCGCGACACGACGAACAGGCCGAGCCGGGCGCTGTTGGTCGGGTCGAACTCCGGCGGCTCGGCCAGCCGCCGGTTGGCGTCGTCGAGGGCCTCCGGTGTCATGCCCAGCCCCCGGTCCTCGATCTCGACCGCGAACCCGTTCGGCACCAGCTGGCCCGCGACCAGCACGCGGGTGTGCGGCGGAGAGTACGACGTGGCGTTCTCCAGCAGTTCGGCCAGCAGGTGGATGACGTCGCCCACCGCCCGCCCCGCGCACGCGGCGCCGGCCACGGCCGTGACGTCGATGCGCCGGTAGTCCTCCACTTCGGACACCGCACCCCGGATGACGTCGACGAACGGCACCGGGTTGCGCCAGCCACGGCCGGGGGTGGCGCCGGCGAGGATCACCAGGTCTTCGGCATGGCGGCGCATCCGGGTGGCGAGGTGGTCGACCCGGAACAGGTCCTCCAGCTCGTCGGGGCGCTCGGTGCGCCGTTCCATCCGGTCGAGCAGGGCGAGCTGGCGGTGCAGCAGGGTCTGGCTGCGCCGGGCGATGTTGAGGAAGATCTCGTTGAGGCCGCGACGCAGCGCCGCCTCGTCCACCGCGGACTGCACGGCGGTGCGCTGCACCTCGGTGAAGGCGTGGCCGAGCTGGCCGATCTCGTCGGTGCCGTACTCCAACGCCGGGGTCTCGGCCGCGACGTCGACATCCTCGCCCCGGCGCAGTCGGGCGACCACCTCGGGCAGTCGCTGCTTGGTCAGCTGGAGCGCCGCGCCGCGCAGGCCGCCGAGGCGTCGGACCAGGGACCGCCCGACCCGTACCGACACGACGATGGCCACGAGCAGCGCGGTCAACCCGAGCACCCCGGCCACCCCGAGGCGCACGAGGATGCGCATCGCCACCGGAGCGGCCCGGTCCGCCAACGCCTGCGCGGTGCCGGCGTCGAAGTCGCGCAGCTGCTGCACGGCCGATTCGTAGGCGCTCTGCCACTGTGCCGCGTCGACCGGCGGCGGCTCGCCGGAGCGGCCGGCGGTGACGACCCGGTCCTGCATCTGTCGCAGCCCGACGAACGCCGGTCCGTCGGCCAGCCGTTGGTAGGCGGCACGGTCGGCGTCGGACAGCTCGGCGACGGCGTCGGCGTAGAGATACCGCTGGACGCCGACGATCTGCACGAACTGGGCGTGCTCGCCGGCACCGAAGCGGCCGGTGGTGAGGGCGCCGGCCAGCAGTGCGTCGGACTGACCGAGCATCTCGCGGGCGCGGCCCAACCCGGTCAGCGCCCGGGTCTGGCGTTCCAGCTCGGGGTCCTCCTGGGTGACGGTGGCGCCGAACATCCGGAAGGCGGTGTCGACCACCCCGCTGAACAGGGCCAGCGCCCCGGAGTTGTCCATCGCGCGCCGGTCGATCAGACCTCGGCCGGACGGCAGGGTGCGCAGCGACGTGACCAGCTCGGAGATCCGCCCGATGAGCACCCCGCTGGCCGCGCTGCGGACCGCGGCGCTGGTCGCCTGGCCCTCGAAGGCCTTCGCGGCCTCCTCGGTGCGGACGCGCTGGCCGGCGAGGGCCGCCCCGTCGCCGTCGCGGGCCAGGTAGATCAGCGACAGCCGGCGTTCGCGTTGCAGCTCGGTGACCAGGTTCTCGCCGGGGCGGCTGACCTGGTCGAGGACCGTACGGGCGGAGAGCAGGTTGAGCGCGGGCGCGGCGGTGAGCGCGGTTGCGAAGATCCACAGTGCGAGCAGGGCGGTGAGGGGCACGGCCACCAGGGCCACGATCTTCGAGCGGATCGACCAGGTGCGGCTATTCATCCGAAGGCTCCCGGGAAACCCCCGGCCCGGGCAGCGGAACTTTCGACCACGTGGTCTGCGGATACACCGCGGGCCGCGACGTCAACACCGCGACGACGATCCTTTCCACGGCAGCGCGCGGCCGTGCCAGCGCTGACGACATCAGACATTCGATCGCCTCCCGGGACGGTGGATCGGGTGCGGTCCGAGCTGGAAATCCCCCGGACTCATCCCTGGGGAATCGTTGACAGACCTCGCCTGAGACGTTCGGCAGCACTGACACCGAGCATCGCGGCGCGCGACGGTCCGGCGAGGACCGGACGGACGCGTGCGCCTCCGGCAGGATACGGAATCCGGACCGGGCGCACTAGCTCGGATACGCGGGGCGGGGACGGTGCCCGGCCCACCGGCCCGGCCCGCCAAGGTCGCGGCAGCCCCGCAGCCCGTAGCCGTAGCCGTAGCCGCAGCCGTAGCCGTAGCCGCAGCCGCAGCCGCAGCCGCAGC
>DASVVF010000326.1:0-4117 GCA_036386695.1 Catenuloplanes sp.
CCGCCGGCCGGGGGTTGGTGACCCGCCGGTGGCGGGGTGGAGACCCGCGGCCCGGCCGGGATCGGGGGATCGCCATGGACCGGGGGTCGCCCGGTCCGTGGGTCCTGCGCCGGTGCCGGCTCGGGGACAGCGGAGGAGGCCGGTGTCCCCCGGACGTGTCCGGGGCCCTGCGGCACTGTTCCCCCGGCTGAACCGGCGCCCTGCGGCGGGGTCGCCTGCTGGTGGAACAGCGCGGGTCGGACCGGGACCGGCCCGGAGGGCGTGGGCTCGGACCCGGGGGCGGGAGTCGCCGGGACGACCCGGGCCCGTCCATCAGCGGCGGGGCCGACCGGTTGACGGGGTTGGGCCCACGGTGAATCGCTGGCCGCCGATGACCTGGCACCGCCCGACACGTCCGGTCCGGCGGAAGCGCCGCCGTGGCTGACCGGTCCCGCCGGTCGCGCCGCCGACGCGCCACCCGTGGCCGGAGCGCCGGCGCCGCTGCTGGCACGCGCCGTGCTGACCGAGGCGCCGCTGCTGGCACGCGCCGTGCTGACCGGGGCGCCGCCCGACGGGCTGCTGGTGGCGGGGGTGCCGTGCGCGCTGGCAGCGGTGGGGTTGCCGTGCGCGCCGGCGGCCGTGGGGCTTTCGTGCGCGCTGGCGGCGGTGGGGGTGCCGTGCGGGCTGGCGCTGGCGCTGCCCGGGCCCGGGTTGCCGTGGGCCGGGGGCGTGCCGCCGCTCGGCCGGGCGACCGTGGCCCAGGCGCGGGTGGGTAGGTCGGTGGCCGGCTGCGGCGCCGGCACCTGCCGGCCCGGCGGTCGGTGTTGCTGCGGCGGCGTGGTCGCCCAGGGGGCGGCACCGGGGATCGGGTTGCTGGCCTGGATCGGGGTGATGGCCGGGATCGGGGTGATGGCCGGGATCGGGGCGATGGCCGGGATCGGGGTGATGGCCGACGGCGGGTGCGATGGCGCGGTGGGTGGCGTCGAGGACGCGGGGCCCGGGGAGGGCGGTGCACCGGACGGGCCGGGCGCCGGATACTGGCCGGCAGCCGCCGGGACGATGTCGTCCGGCGGCCAGAACGGCTCGACGTCCGGCGCATCGTGGGCAGCGTTCGGGGCGGGGACGTAGGCCTGATCGCCGTACTCGTCCTGCACAGGTCACTCCCGGTCCGATGCGGTCAAGATCTCCGTTATGCGTGCCTATCCAGCCTCGCACAGCGGGTCATCAGACGTACACCGCCCACGCCCGGGGCTCGGCCCACCACGACCGTTTGCGGGTCAGTCGACCGGCAACGCCGTCGTCGAGGAACTGCACCTCCTCGTCCCGTGGGGTCACCGCCACCGCGCGGCCACGGGCCCGGCGCACCTCCACGCGTACCCGGGGCCCGCGCAGCAGTGACCGCACCACCACCGGGACGGCCACCGCCACCTGCACCAGCCCGTCGGTCGGGTCCGCGACAGTGAGCAGCGGCAGCCCGTCGAACTCGGCGTAGCCCCCGGCGTTGCCCACCACGCAGGCGGCGATGGGGTCGCTGCCGTTGCTGAGTATGTTGTCGTCCACCTCGACGCGTCCCCGCCACGGCACCGCGCGCCCGTGCTCGTCGGTGCCGCCGATCAGCGCGCCGTCCAGGGTGACCGAACCGCCGTCGTTGCGCAGCAGGTCGAGCCGGCGCACCGTGCCGCGCAGCGTCGCGGTCGCCACCGCGGCGGGATCGCGGGGCAGGCCGAGCTGGGCGGCCAGGTCGTGCGGGTGGTCGGTGCCGACCGGATCCAGCGGCAGTACCCCCACCGGCGGCAGGTCCGGCACCGTACGGTTGGCCGCCAGGTCGGCGGGGCGGCGGCTCGGCGGCGGGGCGTACCGGCGGACCAGCCGACGCACCACGGCCCGCAGCTGTCCGTCGGTGGCCACGGCGACGATGAGCCGGGTCTTGCTGTCCAGGTCGGGCCAGGCGAGGCCGTCGGAGCGGGGCGGACCGTCGAGCCGGGCGAGCACCTCGTCGATCTCCGCGTCGGACCCCGCGGTGATCGTCTCGACCCGTGCGCCGGCGCCGGTGAGGGCGTCGGCGCAGGTGAGCACGGGCACCCGGGGAGCGCAGGCCGTCGCCCGCTCGGCGGTCGATCCGCCGCAACAACCGACGCCGCACGCACCCGGCGCACCGGCATCGGCACCGCCCTCGGCGAGGCTGAGCAGCACTACGTCGTACACGGCTGGGTCGGTCCTCCTCCCGGCCGTGTCCCACCCGGCCGTCACCTCTTGTTAGCCTGACACCTCGGGCTTGCCACGCGGTCGCCACCTGGCACCCGAGCCCCCTTGGAAGCGGGTTAGAGAATGCCAGCGATCGTGCTCATCGGCGCCCAGTGGGGCGACGAGGGCAAAGGCAAGGTTACCGACCTGCTGGGCGAGCAGGTCGACTACGTCGTGCGCTACTCCGGCGGCAACAACGCCGGGCACACCGTGATCACCCCGGACGGGCAGAAGTACGCCCTGCACCTGATGCCCTCCGGAGCGCTGTCACCCAACGCGATCATCGTGATCGGCAATGGCGTGGTGGTGGACCCGAAGGTGCTGCTCGCCGAGATCGACGGGTTGGCCGAGCGCGGCGTCGACGTGTCCCGGCTGCGGATCTCCGGCGACGCCCATCTGATCATGCCGCACCACCGGGCGCTCGACCGGGTCGTGGAGCGTTACCTGGGCTCCGCGCGGATCGGCACCACCGGTCGCGGCATCGGTCCCGCCTACGGCGACAAGGTCGCCCGGATGGGCATCCGGGTTCAGGACCTGCTGGACCCGGGGATCCTGCGCAAGAAGCTCGAACTGGTGCTGCGCGAGAAGAACCAGATGCTGTTCAAGGTCTACAACCGCAAGGCGCTCGACGTGGAGGCGGTGGCCGAGGAGTACCTGCAGTACGCCGAGCGGCTGCGGCCGTACATCGCCGAGACCCGGGCGATGCTGTGGGACGCCCTGGATCGTGGCGAGACCGTCCTCATGGAGGGTGCCCAGGCGACCATGCTCGACATGGATCACGGCACCTATCCGTTCGTGACCTCGTCGAACCCGACTTCCGGCGGCGCCTCGGTGGGGACCGGCATCCCTCCCACCAAGATCACGAAGGTGATCGGGGTGACGAAGGCGTACACCACCCGGGTGGGTTCCGGCCCGTTCCCGACCGAGCTGTTCGACGATTTCGGCATGCACCTGCGCAAGGTCGGTGCCGAGTACGGCACCACCACCGGACGGGAGCGCCGCTGCGGCTGGTTCGACGCGGTGGTGGGCCGGTACGCCACCCGGCTCAACGGCATCACCGACCTGGTGGTGACCAAGCTGGACATCCTGTCCGGGCTGGAGAAGGTGCCGATCTGCGTCGGCTACGAGATCGACGGTAAGCGGGTCGACGACATGCCGATGACGCAGACCGCGTTCCACCACGCCGTGCCGATCTACGAGGAGCACGACGGCTGGTGGGAGGACATCTCGAAGGCCAGAACCGAGGCGGACCTCCCGGACAACGCCCGCCGCTACATCGCCCGCATCGAGGAGCTCTGCGGCACCCAGGTCTCCGTCGTAGGCGTAGGCCCCGGCCGCGAGGAAAACGTCATCCGCCACCCCCTCCTCTAACCCCCCACCCCCTCCCCCTCCCCGCCAGGTTGATCATGTTTGCTTTGCGGCAGGAAATTCGGCCGTTTCCGCCGCAAAGTCCATGATCAACAGGTCGGGGAGGGGGGTCGGTAGGATCGGCGGTCGTGCGGGTACTTGTGATCGGTTCGGGTGGGCGGGAGCATGCTCTCGCGTTGGGGTTGGTTCGGGATCCTGGCGTTTCGGAGGTCGTCGCGGCGCCGGGCAATCCGGGGATCGGGCAGCTGGCCACGCTTCGCCCGGTGGCACCGGGTGATCCGGAGTCGGTGGCCGGTCTGGCGGTGGAGGCCCGAGCCGACCTGGTCGTCATCGGGCCGGAGGGTCCGCTGGTGGCCGGCGTCGCCGACGCGGTCCGCGCCAAGGGCATCGCCTGCTTCGGCCCGTCCGCCGCGGCCGCCCGGCTGGAGGGTTCCAAGACCTTCGCCAAGGAGGTGATGACCGCGGCCGGTGTACCGACGGCCAGGGCGTTCACCTGCACCGGGCCGTCGCAGGTGGTCGAGGCCCT
>DASVVF010000327.1:0-2791 GCA_036386695.1 Catenuloplanes sp.
GGCACGATCTGCTGGTTGGTGGTCGCGCCGGTGTAGAAGATGTACGGCGAGCTCTCCAGCCCCTCGTACTGCACCGGGTACCAAAGCATCGCCTTGTTGCGGTCGAAGACCGGCAGCATCGCCTTGCGGCTGGCCGACGTCCAGCCACCGAAGACGGTGGCGACCTTGTCCTGCGAGATGAGCTTCTGGGCCTTCTCGGCGAAGGTGGGCCAGTCCGACGCGCCATCCTCGATGACCGGCGCGATCTTCTTCCCGAGCAACCCGCCGGCGGCGTTGATCTCGTCGATCGCCAACTGTTCGGCGTCCTTGACGGTGACCTCGCTGATCGCCATGGTGCCGCTCAACGAGTGCAGGATGCCGACCTTGATGGTGTCGCCACTGCCGCTACCACCGGCGGCGGGATCGTCGGCGCAACCGGAGGTGATCGCGAGCGTCGACAATATACAAACGGCGGCCAATCCGCGCCGGAGACCTCGAAGCATTCAACTTCCCTTCCGCTTCCGGGGTGATGCCCGAAAGCTAGGGACGGGAAATTTCGCGCATCGCAGCCGCTCGATGTCCAACGCGTTAAGCCCGCCGCACAACCATCGTTGGCACGATGTGAGACCGCCGGCCCACCCGGGTGCGGGTGGACCGGCGCAGGCGTCAGGTCACGCGGGAACGCCGCGCGGCGTCGGGTCAGACCCGGGCGACGCGGGTCAGACCCGGGCGGCGTGCCGGGCGGCCCGGGCGGCGCGCTTCTCGTCGAACCGGGTGGCGGCCTTGTCGACCTCGCTGAGCTGCGCGGCGAGTTCCTCGCGGGCCCGCTCGCCGTCGCCGTGCAGACCGGTCACGTTCCAGATGTCCCACTGGCGCAGCACCGGGGTGAGCACGTCGTCGTGGTGCTGGCGCAGGTCGTAGATGCCGGCCAGGGCGATCGACAGCGACTTGCGGGCGAAGCCGTCGATGCCGCTACCGGGCATCTGGAAGTCGGCGACCACGTCGGCGACCGCCCGCATCGCCTGGTTCGGGGCCACCTGGAAGGCCGCCGCCAGCAGGTTGCGGTAGAAGACCATGTGCAGGTTCTCGTCGGCCGCGATCCGGGCCAGCAGCTGCTCGCAGCGCGGGTCGCCGGTGGCCTTGCCGGTGTTGCGGTGCGAGATGCGGGTGGCCAGCTCCTGGAACGACACGTACGCCAGGGAGTGCAGCACCTCGCTGTCGTGGTTGTTGGAGTAGCCGGCGGACATGTGCACCATCCGGGCCCGCTCCAGCTCCACCGGATCCACCGCCCGGGTCACCGTCAGGTAATCGCGGATCGCGATGCCGTGCCGGCCCTCCTCGGCGGTCCACCGGTTGACCCAGGTGCCCCACGCGCCGTCCTGGCTGAACAGGGTGGCGATCTGGCGGTGGTACGACGGGAGGTTGTCCTCGGTCAGCAGGTTGACCACCAGGGCGGTGCGGGCCACGTCCGGGATGGTGGAGTCCCCGGGCGACCATGGCTCGCCGCCGAGCAGCCCGTCGAAGGTGCGGCCCTCGCTCCACGGCACGTACTCGTGCGGGAACCATTCCTTGGCCAGCGTCAGGTGACGATCGAGGTTGGTGGTGACGACCGGCTCCAGCTCCATCAGCAGGGCGGTCTGGCTCAGCGGCACGGCGGTCACGGGCTTCTCCCTACGGTGGCGTAACTTACGCTACCGTAGGGAAGAATCGCCCGGAGCGCCAGTCGGGTCGTCCGCGTGGCGCAGACAAGAATCCTTCTCGGGAAGGACGAATCGTCCGGACGGGTCGGAAAGGATCGAACCGTTCTGCCATCGCGCAACGGGGAGATCCAGTGAGACGAAGGACAGTCCTCCTGACCACCGCCGCCGGGCTGCTCGCCCCGGCCGGCGTACCGCTACCGGCGGCGGCCGCCGCTCCGGGCGCGCCGACCGGCGGCGCGGCGCCGACCGGCCCGCAGCTGCAACGCCTGCTGGAGGCCGAGCAGCGCGCCGGGATGCCGGGGTTGTTCGCGGAGGTCCGCGACGGGCGCACCCGCTGGCCGCTGGCCGCCGGGGTCGCCGATCTCGACACCGGCCGCCCGGTACGACCCTGGTTCCAGCACCGGGTGGGCAGCATCACCAAGACCTTCGTGGCCACCACGGTGCTGCAGCTCGTCGGCGAGCGCCGGGTCCGCCTGGACGCGCCGATCGGCCAGTACCTGCCCGACGTGGTCGCCGGCCCGCGCGGCCGGCAGATCACCGTACGGATGCTGCTGAACCACACCAGCGGCATCGGCAACTACACCACCGCCCTGCTGGGCAACCCCGACGACATCGCGCGGGCCGCCGGGCACACGTTCACCCCGCGCGACCTGGCCACCGTCGGGCTCATCATGGCGCCCACCAACGCGCCGGGCGCGCTGTGGTCGTACTCCAACACCAACTACATCATCCTCGGCCTGCTGATCGAACGGCTGACCCGGCGCCCGTACGCCGCCGAGATCGAGCGGCGGATCCTGCGCCCGCTGGGCCTGCGGGACACCTACTTCCCCGGCACCGAGCCGCGGATCCGGGGACCGCACGCCGCGGCGTACCTGTCCTGGGTGGACGGTTCCCTGCGCGACTTCAGCGTCTTCAACATGTCGTGGGCCTGGGCCGCCGGCGAGTTGGTCTCCACCCCGGCCGACCTGAACACCTTCTACCGGGCCCTGCTGACCGGCCGGCTGCTGGCCCCGCCCCTGCTGCGCGAGATGCAGACGACCGTGCCGTTCGACCCGGCCCAGCCCGAGGCCGCCGGGTACGGCCTGGGCCTGTTCTCGGTGGCGTTGCCGTGC
>DASVVF010000328.1:0-5809 GCA_036386695.1 Catenuloplanes sp.
CGGGTACTGCAGGTGCAGGCCGAAGAACCCGTCCGGCAGCTGCCCGGTGTCCAGGTCCACCACCCGCACCTCGATGCCCAGCGGCTCGGCGCGGGTGCGCAGCACCGACAGGGTCTGCGGCAGCGTGTCGGCGTCCACGGCGTACACCTGGCTGGTGGCCTTCGACGCGCGCCGGGCCAGGGTCATCGCCTCGGCCGCGGCGGTGGCCTCGTCGAGCATGGAGGCGTTCGCGGTGCCCAGGGCGGTCAGGTCGGTGACCATGGTCTGGAAGTTCAGCAGCGCCTCCAGCCGGCCCTGGCTGATCTCCGGCTGGTACGGGGTGTAGGCGGTGTACCAGGACGGGCTCTCCAGCACGTTGCGGCGGATCACCGCCGGGGTGTGGGTGTTGTAGTAACCGAGCCCGATCATCGACACCGCGACGGTGTTGCGGGCGGCGACGGCGCGCAGCTCGGCGATGGTCTGCGCCTCGGTGGCCGCCGGCGGCAGGTCAAGGGTGCCGTGCCAGCGGATCACCTCGGGGATCGCCGCGTCCATCAACTCGTCGAGCGAGCCGTAGCCGACGGTCTCCAGCATCCGCTGCTGTTCCTCGGGCGCGGGACCGATGTGGCGGACGGCGAAGTGCTCGGCGGTCATGGTCGCTCCTACGGGGGCAAAGGTCGAGGGTCAACCTCCCCCTCTGTCGCGCCGTGAACGCACTTCAGAGTCGCCTGCCCCCGCGGTCCTTCTGCCTGAGAGGTTCCGGGGAGGATTTGCCCCTTCGGCGCCGTCGGTCGATGCCGACGGTCTCTCCCGCGTGGGTGGTACCGGCGGGTCCCACGTTACCAGCGGCGCTGTTTCGCGCCGAGGTCGGCGCACCGCCGCTCGGCGGGACGCCGGCCCTAGGGTGATGAACGTGACATCACCGCCAGCGGACGACCGCTACGACTCGATGACCTACCGGCGCGCCGGGCGCAGCGGGCTGCACCTGCCCGCGATCTCGCTCGGCCTGTGGCACAACTTCGGCGACAACCGCCCCCTGGACCGGCAGCGGGAAATCTGCCGGCGCGCCTTCGACCTGGGGATCACCCACTTCGATCTGGCGAACAACTACGGGCCGCCACCGGGGGCGGCGGAGGAGAACTTCGGGCGGCTGCTGGCCACCGACTTCGCCGGGTACCGCGACGAGCTGGTCGTCTCCACCAAGGCCGGCTACCACATGTGGCCCGGCCCGTACGGCGACCGGGGCTCGCGCAAGTACCTGGTGTCGTCGCTGGACCAGTCGCTGCGGCGGCTGGGCCTGGACTACGTCGACGTCTTCTACCACCACCGCCCCGACCCGGAGACGCCGCTGGAGGAGACGATGGGGGCCCTGGACGCGGTGGTCCGCGCCGGAAAGGCCCTCTACGTCGGGATCTCGAACTACTCCGCCGCCCAGAGCGCCGCGGCCGCCGCGATCCTGCGGGAGCTCGGCACGCCGCTGGTGATCCACCAACCGTCGTACTCGATGATCAACCGGTGGATCGAGCGGGACGGTCTGCTCGACACGCTGCACGACGTGGGCGCGGGTTGCATCGCGTTCAGCCCACTGGCCCAGGGGCGGCTCACCGACCGGTACCTGGACGGCATCCCGGCCGACTCGCGCGTGCGCACCAGCGTCTTCCTCAACGAGAAGGACCTCGACGCGGCCACCATGCGCCTGGTGCGCTCGCTCAACGACGTCGCCCGCCGGCGCGGGCAGTCGCTGGCCCAGCTGGCGCTGGCCTGGGCGTTGCGCGACCCCCGGATGACCAGCTTGATCATCGGGGCCAGCAGCGTCGAGCAACTGGAGGCCAACGTCGCGGCGCTGGACAACCCGACGCTCACCGAGCAGGAGCTGAACGAGATCGACACGTTGGTGACCGACGGCGGTTGACGCGCCACTGACGGCCGGTGGTGCCCCACCGACGGGCTACCCTGAAGCCATGCGGGGTAGCGACGGGACCGGCCAGCTCATCCACCTGGCCCGCCCGCGCCGCCCCGCCCTGGTCAGCCCCAGCCTGGACGAGCTGCGCGGTCCCGACCACGGTGTGGTGCACCTACCGCTGCGCCTGATGTGGAACCCGCACCGCAGCTTCGACCTGGACAACCCCGACCTGCTGCGGTGGATGTACGAGAACGTGCTGCGCGAGGCGGTCCGCTACGACGAGCTGCGCCGGTTCATCAACGGCGGCGTCCTGGTCCAGGTGTGGGGCGAGCTGAACCTGCCCCGGGGCGTCCGGCAGGCCTGGGAGGCCCGCTACCCGCAACTCCGTCGGGCGGCATGAGCGAGTGCACCGAGCGAAGCGAGGGCCGCGAGCGCATGCCCCAGTTGGCACCGCATGAGCGAGTGCACCGAGCGAAGCGAGGGCCGCGAGCGCATGCCCCGGTAGGCACCGAATGAGCCCGCAGTACGTCGGTGATTTCCACCGCGACATCGCCCGGGTCGCCCTGGGCGTCGCCCGGCAGCACGGCTTCGTGCTCGGCGGTGGGGTGGCCTGGGCGGTCAAGGGACTGGTCAGCCGCCCCACCGAGGACATCGACCTGTTCACCGACACCGACGGGGCGGCGGCCAGCGCGGCGCACCTGGTGCGCGACGCCCTGCTGGCCGCCGGCTTCGAGGTCGACGACGAGGCCGACGACCTCGGTCAGCTGTTCCCCGGCTTCGACGCCGACCAGCGCGAGTTCACCGTCGCCCGGGGCGAACAGGCTGTCCGGCTCAGCCTGTGCCGACTGGACCGGCACCGCAGCCCCACCGTGATGGACGTGGGTCCGGTCATGCACCTGGACGACCTGGTCGCCACCAAGGTCGCCGCGCTGGTCAACCGCCGCGAGGTCCGCGACTACATCGACGTGGCCGCCGCCCTGGACCGGTACACCGTCGCGCAGATGCTGGACCTCGCCCGCCGCCACGACCCGGCGCTGGAACCGGACGACATCGCCGACGCGGGCCGGTACCTGGACCGGCTCGACGACCACCGGTTCGCCTACTACGGTCTGTCGTCCGACCGGGTGCGCGACCTGCGTCGCCGGCTGGCCGGCTGGCCACGGGCCTGAGCCGCCGGCGCGGCCGCGACGCGCGGGTGGGGCGGTTGGCGCTCGGCCGGGTGGGGCGGTTGGCGTCCGACGCCGGGCGCGGAGGATGATCTGAGGCACCATGACGCTGACCGACCGGCTGCCCGCCACCGCTGACCCCGACGCCGTCTACGACACCTTCGCCGGGTGGGCCGCGGAGCAGGGCCTGGAGCTGTATCCGCATCAGCAGGAGGCGCTGATCGAGATCGCCTCCGGCTCGCACGTCATCCTGAACACCCCCACCGGCTCGGGCAAGAGCCTGGTCGCCACCGGGGCGCACTTCGCCGCCCTGGCCGACAAGCGCACCACCTTCTACACCGCCCCGATCAAGGCGCTGGTGTCGGAGAAGTTCTTCGCCCTGTGTGACGTCTTCGGCGCCGGCAACGTCGGGATGCTCACCGGCGACGCCAGCGTCAACGCCGACGCTCCGGTGATCTGCTGCACCGCCGAGATCCTGGCCAACCTGGCGCTGCGCGACGGACAGCACGCCGACGTCGGGCAGGTGGTGATGGACGAGTTCCACTTCTACGCCGAGCCGGACCGGGGCTGGGCGTGGCAGATTCCGCTGTTGGAACTGCCGCAGGCGCAGTTCGTGCTGATGTCGGCGACGCTGGGTGACGTCACCCGCTTCGCCGAGGACCTGACCCGGCGCACCGGGAAACCGGCCGCCGTGGTGAAGTCCGTGGAACGCCCGGTGCCGTTGATCTTCTCGTACGCCACCACCCCGCTGCACGAAACGATCGAGGAGCTGCTCAGTACCCGGCAGGCCCCGATCTACATCGTGCACTTCACCCAGGTCGCGGCCCTGGAACGGGCCCAGGCGTTGACCAGCGTCAACGTGTGCACCCGGGCCGAGAAGGACGCGATCGCCACGGCGCTGGGCAACTTCCGGTTCACCGCCGGGTTCGGCAAGACGCTGTCGCGGCTGGTGCGCCACGGCATCGGGGTGCACCACGCCGGGATGCTGCCCAAGTACCGGCGGCTGGTGGAGACCCTCGCCCAGGCCGGCCTGCTGAAGGTCATCTGCGGGACCGACACCCTCGGGGTGGGGATCAACGTGCCGATCCGCACCGTGCTGTTCACCGGATTGAGCAAGTACGACGGGGTCCGCACCCGGCTGCTCAAGGCCCGCGAGTTCCACCAGATCGCCGGGCGGGCCGGGCGGGCCGGCTTCGACACCGTCGGCACGGTCATGGTGCAGGCCCCCGAACATGTCATCGACAACGAGAAGGCCCTGGCGAAGGCCGGCGACGACCCGAAGAAGCGCCGCAAGGTGGTCAAGAAGAAGCCGCCGGAGGGTTCCATCGGCTGGGGCCAGCCGACGTTCGACCGGCTGGTCAGCGCCGAGCCGGAGCCGTTGGCCTCCAGCTTCACCGTCAGCCACGCCATGCTGCTCAACGTCATCGCCCGCCCCGGCGACCCGTTCACCGCGATGCGGCGGCTGCTCACCGACAACCACGAGGACCGCCCGGCGCAACGCCGGCACATCCGCCGGGCCATCGCCATCTACCGGGCACTGCTGGCCGGCGGGGTGGTCGAGCGGCTACCCGAGCCGGACGCCGACGGGCGCACCGTACGGCTCACCGTGGACCTGCAGCTCGACTTCGCCCTCAACCAGCCGCTGTCGCCGTTCGCCCTGGCCGTGCTGGAGCTGCTCGACCCGGAGTCGCCGACCTACGCCCTGGACGTGGTGTCGGTCATCGAGGCCACCCTCGACGACCCCCGGCAGGTGCTCTCCGCGCAGCAGTTCAAGGCCAAGGGCGAGGCCGTGGCCGCGATGAAGGCCGAGGGCATCGAGTACGACGCCCGGATGGAGCTGCTGGAGCACGTCACCTACCCCAAGCCGCTCGCCGAGCTGCTCGACGGGGCGTACGAGACGTACCGGCAGGGTCACCCCTGGGTCGCCGACTACGAGCTGGCGCCCAAGGGCGTGGTCCGGGACATGTACGAGCGGGCGATGACCTTTGTGGAGTACGTCAGCTTCTACGGTTTGTCCCGCTCCGAAGGTCTGGTGCTGCGGTATTTGGCCGACGCGTACCGGGCGTTGCGCCAGACCGTGCCGGAGGACGCCAAGACCGACGAGCTGATCGACCTGATCGAGTGGCTGGGCGAACTGGTCCGCCAGGTCGACTCCAGCCTGCTCGACGAGTGGGAGCGGCTGCGCAACCCGGGCGCCGTACCGGTGGCCACCGTCCTGGACGACAAGCCGCCGGCGGTCACCACCAACACCCGCGCGTTCCGGGTCCTGGTCCGCAACGCGTTGTTCCGGCGGGTGGAGTTGGCCGCGTTGCGGCGGTGGGACGAGCTCGGCGGACTCGACGCCGACGCCGGCTGGGACGCCGACGCCTGGGCCGACGCCCTGGACGGCTACTTCGAACGGTACGCCGACATCGGCACCGGCCCGGACGCCCGGGGCCCGAAGATGCTGCTCATCGAGGCCGGGCAGCAGATCTGGAAGGTCCGGCAGATCCTGGACGACCCCGACGGCGACCACGACTGGGGCATCAGCGCCGAGGTGGACCTGGCCGCCTCCGACGAGATCGGCGCGGCCGTGATCCGGGTCACCGACGTCGGCCAACTCTGACCGACGTCGCCCACCCGTCCACTGTGGGCGGCCGGGGAGGCTCGGGGCGCGGTGGAGCGCCCGTGCCGCCAAGCGAGGTGCTCACCGCACCGTGTCGGAGTAGACCTCGACGTCGTAGAGCAGCTGCACATGGTGACGACCGTTGGTGATGCCGAC
>DASVVF010000329.1:0-2452 GCA_036386695.1 Catenuloplanes sp.
CAGCACCCGGGCGTCGGCCCAGTCCGCCGCCTGCGCGGTGGAGTCGGTCAGCACCGTCACCGCCGACGGGTCGACCACGCGCACCTCGGACACGTCGACCACCAGCCCCACCGGGTGATCCAGCAGGAGTTCGAGGATCGCCGAACGCACCGAGGCACCGGTTGTCGCGTCGAGGTCGCCGACCACCCGCAGCACCGGGTACGGCGACTCGGTTTCGACGAGGCAACGGACATCGGTCGTCATGATCGCTCCATTGTGCATGTCGGGCCTCCGGGACGCACCCGGTGCTGGCGGCGGGAGTCGGTCCGGACGTTTCATCCGCCGCCACGGGTCTGGCGGCGGGCCAGCGCGACGATGGTGCCGGCCGCCGTACCGGCCGCCACCCCCAGCACCGCGGTCGCCCGCACCGCCCGCCGGCGACCACCGTGCCACCCGCCCGGGACGTCTCCCGAGCCGGCGGCGGTGAACAGGTTCCCGGCGGTGGTCGCCGCCGGGGACGCGCCGAACTCCGCCCGAGCGGCATAGTAGGTCAGCAACCGCTCCATCGTCGCCGGAGCCAGCCGCCACTGCACGGCGAGCGCCAGGGCGGCCGAACCGGCGTACGCCTCGCGGCGCGGGCGCCGGAGGACCCGCACGATCGTGCGGGCCGGCACCTCGGGCGGGTAGACCGGCGGCGGGGGGACCAGCTGGCGGCCGGTGTGGTTGCCGGCCGACCGGAAGAACGGGGTGTCGATGGTGGCGGGCAGCACCGTACACACCGAGATGCCCAGCTCTCCGGTGGCCCGCATCTCCTGCCGTACGGTGTCGGACAGCCCCCGTACCCCGTGTTTCGACGCGTTGTAGGCGGCCATGTACGGCATGGTGACCTCGGCGAGCACCGACGCGTTGTTGACGATCACCCCGCCGCCGGCGGCCCGCAGGTGCGGCAGCGCCGCCTGGATCCCGTACGCCGTGCCGAGCAGGTTGGTCTCCACCACCCGCCGGAACTCCGCCGCGGGGACCTGGTCGATGACGCCGTACGAGGAGACGCCGGCATTGTTGACCCAGGCGTCCAGCCGGCCGAACGCGGTGACCGCCCGGGTGGCCAGCGCCCGGACCGCTTCGGGGTCGGTGACGTCGGTGGGCACGGCCAATGCCCGCCCGCCGAGCGCCCGGCACCCGTCGCCCACGGCCCGCAGGGCGTCGGCGCTGCGGGCGGCGAGGACCACTGTCGCGCCCCGGCGGGCCAGCTCGTGGGCCGTGGCGGCGCCGATGCCACTGGACGCTCCCGTGATCACCACGACGCACTCACTGAGGCTTCTCGTCAGGGGCATGGGTTCGGGTTACCCCGGTACCGACGGCTCATGCCCGCCGTTAACTGTGCGGGCGTAGACGGGTTTCTCTGGCCGCGGTATCCGGGTATCACCCAGACCTGATCGTCTCGGCCGGCGGGGCCAGGGCGCCGGGGCGGATGTGACACAGCGAGGACATATCTGTGACGACCGCCGAGAAGCCGCACCAGAACGACCCGGGACAGACCCTGGTCTCCCTGGTGGAACAGTTGCGCGCGGAACGCGACGGGTTACGGCAGGCCATGCGTACCCGGTCGCTGATCGAACAGGCCAAGGGCATCCTGATGGCCCGCGACGGCGTCACCGCGGAGGAGGCCTTCACCCGGCTCCGGCAGCGGTCTCAGCGTTCCAACACCCGCCTGGTGGAGGTGGCGGCCGGCCTCATCGCCGACCATGTGCCGCCGCCGGTGCCGGAGCAGACCACCGCGACCGGTGCGCCCCCGGACGCCCCGGAGGCGCCCCGGGGGGCCCAGGAACAGCCGCCGGGAACCGCCGCCGCGGCGGGGAACGGGCAGCGGCCGCGAGTCGACGCGCCAGCCACCGGACGGCCGGCCCGGCCGTCGCCAGCCACCGGACGGCCGGCCCGGGCGCCGCGGGCGGTCGCGGTGACCTCCCGCGCCGCCACCGAGTCGGTCCTGCACACCCAGCACCTGCTGCTGACCGGTCACCTCGACGCGGCCACCGGTTACGACGACGTGGTCGCGGCGGTGGCCGCCACCGCCGCCGGCTGGCCGCCCCCGGCGTCGGTGGTGCTGGCGTTGGCCGAGCCGGACGGGGCGCTGCGCATCGTCGCCGCCACCGGGTTGAGCGCCGAGGTGCGCAGCCAGTGGCACCGGGTTCCGCCCCAGGTGGAGGTGCCGCTGAACACCGCCGCCCGGACCGGCGTACCGGTCTGGTTGACCAGTCCGGACGAGGTCCGCCGGACGTACCCGATCATGGCGGCGGTGACCCGGCGGGTGCTGGTCTCCGCCACGCTGCCCCTGGCCGGGCCGGACCGCCCCCTCGGCGCGGTCGCACTGAGCTGGGAGCATCCGGTGTCGCTGGACGCCGCGCGGCGTTCGTACCTGCTCGCGGCCGCGGCGGCGGTGGCCGGCGCGGTGGTGCGGCTGGCACCGCAGGCG
>DASVVF010000330.1:0-3354 GCA_036386695.1 Catenuloplanes sp.
ACCCGGATCTGGTGCTGACGGCCACCGCCGTCCCGATCAGCCACAGCGCGCAGAACGCCACCGCGCGCCGGTAGGTCAGCCCCCACCACACCATGACGGAAAACAACAGGTAGAACTTGAGCTCCGGCCAGAGCGTCCAGAACACCCCCTGCACGGCTGGCGCGCGGAAGGGGGTCTGCAGCATGGTGAGGTTCACCAGAATGTCCCGGTAGCCGAGCGGCTTGAAGACGTCGTCGAACAGGTACGCCACAACCGTCGTGAGGACGATCGCGAACCAGTACGCCGGGAACAGTCGGACGATACGGGAGGTGGCAAATCGACCGACGCCTTTGCCCCAGGCGCTCATGCAGATGACAAATCCGCTGATCATGAAGAACAGCTCAACGCCCGCCCACAGGTACGACGTGACCGGAAACAGGATCGCGTAGTCGCCACGGTTGTTGAAGTGGAACATGAGCACGGCGAAGGCCGCCAGAAAGCGCAGCGCATCGAGCGCGGCCAGCCGTTCCCCCCGCGTGCCGCCCGACGGCGGCGGCCCCGGGTCCCCGTGCCGCTGCCGGGGGTACGCCCGGCCGTCGCCGGCCGGGGACGGCCGGTCACCGGCCTGCGGAACCTCGCCGGAACGGGGGGCAGGACTGTTGACCACATCACTCTCCGTGTTGCCGTTCTAAGGGCGAACGGGCAGAGTATCAGGGCTCGGGACCGCCGGACCGTCCACGCTTCGGCCCCTGGCAACCCCCCACCCGGCTGCGCGAACCAGCCGATTCGCCCTGCATACCGCTCGCTGCTCAGGGATGCCGGCCGCCGTCGCGATCGGCCGGCTACCGGCAGCCCCCGCCGGTCCCGGGGCCGCGACCGCCACCGGGCACCCCTCAGCAGATATATACGCTGAGTAGCTGTCTCCCTGCGGACGACGAGCGCTCCGGTGGGCTGACGCTGGCCGGTCGGCTAATGCTGGCCGGCCGCTAATGCTGGCCGGCACGCCGCAGTGCCAGCGCTGCGACCACGAGACCCGCGAAGGCTGGCAAGCCGATAGCTACGGCGGTCTGCACGATGGCGTTTCGGTCACGCTCCAGGTGCCCCTCGCCGAGGACAAGGGTGTACAGGAGGAAACCACTCAAGCACAGCAGGCCCCCCGCTACGGCCAGCAGCCGACCAGGGCCGGACGGGTCGCCCGAACCGCCGGAGCGATGCCCACCGCCACCCCGCGCCACACCAGGTGCCATCCGCGGACCGTATCAGTCGCTGCGTACGCCGTCGCGCCTGCCCGATCGGTCGGGTCCCGCCTGCCCGGGCCCGCGCTCTGTACCTTTGCTCTCCCGGACGACGCGTTGGCCTGGGCGAACCTCCACCCTCCAGCGCGGCCCTGTGACCCGCGTCACTGGAACCGGTGGTCGCGGGCGGACAGGACATGGTGTGAACGACTTACGAGCGCGGCTCCGAGCCGGCCAACCGGCCGCCTTCGGGGAGATCTTCGACGCCCACGCCCGCGTGGTCTATCGCCACGCCCTGCGGGCTACCGGCGACTGGGCCCTGGCCGAGGACGTGATGTCGCTGACCTTCCTTGAGGCGTGGCGGCTGCGGCAGCGACTGCGGTCCGACGGGGAAGACGACGAGGACGTACGGCCGTGGCTGATGGGCATCGCGACCAACGTGATGCGCAACACGAGTCGGGCAGCCCGGCGCCATCGAGCCGCACTTGGTCGGCTCCCCCCGCGCCAGGCACACCCGGACATCGCCGAGGAGGTCACCGGGCGCCTCGCCGACCAGGCGCAGCTGTCGGCGGCCCGGACGGCTCTGGGCAAACTCCGCCGGCCGGATCGCGAAGTCTTCACGTTGTGCGTCTGGTCCGGACTCGACTACGCGGCGGCCGCCGAGGCGTTGGGTGTGCCGGTCGGGACGGTCCGTTCCCGGCTGTCCCGGGCCCGGTCGCGCCTGCGGGAGATCGCCGCGGCCGAACTCGCGTCCGGCCGCCACGACGGTCGCCAACAACCCGCACCGCCCTACGGCCTGCCGTCCGGCAGGCTCCTGCCACCCCTACCCGAAGGAAAGTGAACATCGTGCCCGTCCACCCGCCCGAAGCACAACAGATCGCCGAGCTGGCGCGGCTACTGTCCGCACCGGCCACCACCGACCTGCCGGCACATCGCGCCCAGGAGTTGCGTAGCCACCTGCTGACCGAGCTCACCGCGGCGAGGCCCGATTCCGTCGCGGTTACCGGCACCGCCCGCTGGGCGTGGATCGGCCGCCGGCCGGCCCTGCTGCTCACCGCGGCGGCCGCCGCCGTCACCGCCGTCGCCCTGGTCGGCGGGTCGTTGACCGTGCCGGACACATCGCCGGACGCCGCCGCCCCCGTGGTGGCGGTACGCGCCGGCACCACCGAACAGCTCGCACCGTTGATGGAACGGGTCGCCAACGTGGCCCAGAACGGGCCCGCCACCCCGATCCGGCCCGAGCAGTACGTCTACGTGCGCACCGTGGGCCAGTACGCCGCCGACAAGTACGGGGTCAGCGACAGCGGCCTGCCATGGAAGCTTCCCGCCGCGCACCAGCGCGAGATCTGGTTGCCGCAGCAGGCCGACCGCCCCGGTCTGATCCGCGAGCCCGGCAAGACCGGGTCGATGAACTTCGACGGTGTCCCGATCGGTATCGCACACCCCACGCATGCCTGGTTGGCCGCGCTGCCGACCGACCCGCAGGCGCTGCTGAGCAAGATCTACACCGAGACCGCCGACGCCGCGGCCCACGCCGCGACCCTCGGAGTGAGCAAGGATTACGTCGCCTTCGAAGCCATCGGCAACCTGGTGACCGAATCGATCATCCCGCCGGCGGTCAACGCCGCGCTGTACCGGGCGCTGGCCAGGATCCCGGGAGTGACGGTCGTGTCCGATGCTGTCGACGCGTCCGGCCGGACGGGGGTGGGCGTCGCCATTGTCCGCGACGACCTCGCCCAGCGCTATGAGTTGATCTTCGACCAGGCCGGCGCCCGCTACCTGGGCCAACGTAGCTACCTGGTACGCGACACCCCCAACGGCAAGGCGGGCATGTTGACCGCCAACGCCGCGGTACTTGCCCGCGGCGTCGCTGACAAGGCCGGCCAGGTACCCACCACCAACTGACCGACCGTTCCGCCCGCTCCCGCCGACCGGCCGCCCTGCCCGTGGGGCCGCCGGTCGGCGGCCCACCGGGTTGACTTCGAGTGCGCTCTAATTCCTAACGGGGCTCTGCCCCAGCCCGACGAGGCGTGTCGTGGTGGGGGCTGTGCGGGTGATGAGGGCTCCGGTCGCGGGATAGACGGTGACCGGTTTCCCGGTCCCGTTCGTTGAACCACACTCAGGTGGTTGGTTGCCGTGA
>DASVVF010000331.1:0-2066 GCA_036386695.1 Catenuloplanes sp.
CGGCCGGCCCGCAGGTCACCTTCCAGGTGGAGGTCCCGTCGGCCGGCACGTACCGGCTGTACCTGGACTTCCAGCACGCCGGGCGGGTACGCACCGTCGAGTTCACCGCGGTCGCCGGCCAGCCCGTCACCGCCCCCGCGCAGCCGAAACCGCTGGAGCCGACGCCCACCTCGTCCGCCGGGCACGGCGAGACCGACCACACCCACGGGTAGGAGAACCAGTCATGGCATCCGTCGCCCGGCCGTTGCCGACGGCCCCGAACCGGATCGAGTTGTCGATCGGCGGCATGACCTGCGCCTCCTGCGCCTCGCGGATCGAGAAGAAGCTCAACCGCATGGACGGCGTCACCGCCACGGTCAACTACGCCACCGAGAAGGCCAGCGTCACCTTCGCCGACGACGTCACCCCGACCGACCTCATCGCCACAGTGGAGAAGACCGGCTACACCGCCCACCTCCCCCCGCCGCCGAAGGCCGCCGGCGACGACCCGGCCGAGCAGGCCCAGCCCGTCGACGAGCTACGCGCCCTGCGGACCCGGCTGTGGGTGTCGCTGGTGCTCACCGTGCCGGTGGTAGCGCTGGCCATGGTCCCGGCGTGGCAGTTCACCCACTGGCAGTGGCTGTCGCTGACCCTCGCCGCCCCCGTCGTCGTCTACGGCGGGCTGCCGTTCCACCGGGCCGCCTGGACCAACCTGCGCCACGGCGCCGCGACCATGGACACGCTGATCTCGATCGGCACCCTGGCCGCGTTCGGGTGGTCGCTGTGGGCGCTGTTCCTCGGCACCGCCGGCACCCCCGGCATGACCCACCCGTTCAGCCTCGACATCGGCCGCACCGACGGCACCGGCAACATCTACCTGGAAGCCGCCGCCGGGGTCACCCTGTTCATCCTCGCCGGCCGCTACTTCGAGGCCCGGTCCAAGCGCCGTGCCGGTGCCGCGATGCGGGCCCTGCTGGAGCTGGGCGCCAAGGACGTCGGTGTGCTGCGCGACGGCACGGAGGTCCGTATCCCGGTCGGTGAGCTGGCGGTCGGTGACCGGTTCGTCGTGCGGCCCGGCGAGAAGATCGCCACCGACGGTGTGATCGAGGACGGATCCTCGGCCATCGACGCCAGCATGCTGACCGGCGAATCCGTACCGGTCGAGGTCGGCCCCGGCGCCGGCGTCGTCGGGGCGACCGTCAACGCCGGCGGGCGCCTCGTGGTCCGCGCCACCCGAGTCGGATCCGACACCCAGCTCGCGCAGATGGCCCGGCTGGTCGAGCAGGCGCAGACCGGCAAGGCCCCGGTGCAACGCCTCGCGGACCGCATCTCCGGGGTGTTCGTACCGATCGTCATCGCCCTGGCGGTGGCCACCCTCGGCTGGTGGATCGGCACCGGCGCCGGACTGAGTACGGCGTTCACCGCCGCGGTCGCCGTCCTCATCATCGCCTGCCCGTGCGCGCTCGGCCTGGCCACGCCCACCGCCCTGCTGGTCGGCACCGGGCGCGGCGCCCAACTCGGCATCCTGATCAAAGGCCCCGAGGTCCTGGAATCGACCCGGAAGGTCGACACGGTGGTGCTGGACAAGACCGGCACCGTCACCACCGGCCGGATGACCCTGGTCGACGTGGTGGCCGCCGACGGGCAGGATCCCGACGACGTGCTGCGCCTCGCCGGGGCCCTGGAAGCGGCGTCCGAGCATCCCATCGCCCAGGCCATCGCCGCCGCCGCAGCCGAGCGGCTCGGCGCGCTGCCGCCGGTGTCGGCATTCGGCAACGTGCAGGGACTCGGGGTTCGCGGCACGGTCCAGGGACGCGACGTCGTCGTCGGCAGGGCACAGCTGCTGCGCGACACCGGCCTAGAGGTGCCCGCGGAGGTCGAGCGCACCGCCGAGAACGCCGAGGCGGCCGGCCGGACAGCGATCATGATCGGTTGGGACGGGCAGGCCCGTGGCGTGCTGGCCGTCGCCGACGTCGTGAAGCCGACCAGTCAGCAGGCCGTCGCCGCCCTGCGCCGCCTCGGCCTGACCCCGGTGCTGCTCACCGGCGACAACACCACGGTCGCCCGGGCCGTCGCCGCGCAGGTCG
>DASVVF010000332.1:0-6386 GCA_036386695.1 Catenuloplanes sp.
TATCCCGCGACCGGAGCCCTCATCACCCGCACAGCCCCCACCACGACACGCCTCGTCGGGCTGGGGCAGAGCCCCGTTAGAGCTTTGGCATGCCGATGGCGAGCATTACCACGGTCACGCCGAGCACAGCGGGCGGAAGAATGTCCTGCAGAGCCACCGTCAGGAGGACGAAGGGCAGCATCGCCACGACGGTCACGACCACGGAAACAAACCAGTCGATCAAATTGGCGACAAACCGGTCGCCGGCCTCCGCCAATTGTCAGCCGTCCGGTGCGCGGGGCGGGTCGGCAAAGGCCACCACCCCCGGTGGCGGGGCCGGTTGTTGCCGGTATTGGCGCGAGTCTGTCACGGTGACCCGGCCCGCGCAGCGGATGAACCGGTGAGGGCTATCGACATCTTGGTGTGTCTCCTGGCTGCCGCATCAGTCTGGGGTCCCGCGTGCGGTCGGGGTCAGCGGGCAACCGCGTCGCGGTCAGAGCAGTACAACGTAGGTCACTACGCATTTCCTACACACCCGCGATGTGACGTGTGGGCCGCGCCGGCTCGCCGTGGGGAAGGTGAGGGTGGCGTCCTTGCGTAGCTCGAACATAGGAGCGGCGTTGGTGAGGCGGTGGTTGGGGTCAAGCCGTGGTCGCGGTGATGGGTGCGGGCTTGAAGCCCTTCACGACCAGGTAGATCCCGAGCGAGAGCTCCCAGACGAAGATCAACGCACCGCCGGGGGCGTACCACACCGAGCCCTGCTCGGTCAGTCCCAGGATGGTGGCGACGCTGGCCGCGAGCAGCAGGGGTGCAGCGATGAGGCCCATCGTCGGGAGGGCGCGCGGCACGAGCCGGGACCGGTACAGCAGGGTTCCGAACAGCAGTGCGTTGAGGGCCGCGCTGATGTTGGGGCCGAACTGGAAGGTGTAGTCGCGGATGGCGACCAGCGCTTGGCCGGTGGTGACCAGGGAGGCCTGATCCGCGCCGGCGGTGCCGGCCAGGTCGCGGCGCAGGGTCACGACGGCGAGCAGGCTGACGACCCCGATCATGATGACGGCGGCTTCGAACATGCGGGTGGTGACGAACCCGAGTGCCAGAGACTCGTTCTGACGGCGTACGACTGGGTAGACCGCGACGGCGGTGCCGATGCACGCCAGGGCATTGACCGCGTCGAGGAGGCAGCCGATGATCACGCGGGTGTCGGCGCCGGCACCAATGATGTAGTTCGGGTCGTCGAGCACCGGGCTGAGGAAGTAGAACGCGGCCGGGATCGAGGCGGCGAAGGTGATGAGGTAGAGGATGCCCGTGGCGGAGGCATGCTTGCGGGTCCAGTCCACCGGCGCGGTCGGCGCGGTGGTCGCGGGAGCGATGGTGGTGCTCACGTCAGTCTCCGAGGGGGTGAGGTGTCTGGGGCAGCCGGCGAGCACGTCGGTGGGTGGCTGTCGGCCCGGTTGACCGAAACGTAGGCGGCGAGGTGGTGAGCCGTCATCACCACATGTGGTGATTCGTGCGATGAGACTCCGGTGCGGTGATCGCGACGCGCGATTGGTGGGTGGCGCCGGCGATGACGCGGTTCGAGCACCACGGTCGGGATCGCGCGGCTGGATCAGGACGCGGCGAGCAACTGCTCGACGACGTCGGCCAGCTCGCCGGCGGGACGTCGGCCGTCGAGCTGTACGGTCGCACCACGGCGGAGCAACGGTTCGACCTCGCGCACGTAGCGCTCAATCTCCGCTTGGTGTTCGACTGTCTTGCCGTATGGGTTGTTCGATCGCGCCGCTACCCGGTCGAGAAGCACGCCAAGGGGCGCGCTCAGCAGCACGACGTGGTCGAAGCGGTCGTAGAAGACACCCTGGTTCGCCACCGTTCCCGATACGACGACCTCGTCTCGCCCGGCGAGCAGAGCGGCCATGCGTGGCTCGTCCCACGCGCCATCCGGCAAGGTCCAACCGTCGTAGTCGGTGTCGATGGACTCGCGACCGCGACGCTTCAACTCCTGCAACAACGTGCTCTTGCCTACGCCCGACATACCCGTCACCAACACGCGCGCCACAGCGCCAATGTAACGATCGTCAGCTCCCGTCGCGATCTTGACGGCGGCGTCCGCATCGTCCGAGGACCGTCGGGCGAGGCGACAGTCGATCTCGTGCCGGCGTGCGCGCCGGGCACCATGAACGCCGGGCTCGCCGCTACCCTTGCCCTGCTGACCTCGCTTGATCCACTGCCGTTTCGCGAGCCTGTGGACCGCCTGGCGGAATGGGCGCGTACGGCACCCGACCGTGCCCAAGTCTGCGCCGACCTGCGGAAACAGGCCCCCTATAAGCGGCATCCCGCCCCCTTGCGGCTACGCCCGGTACCCTGCCGCGGCGGGCGCAGAGCCGCCCGGTCGGCGCACGGCGTACCGTCGTCGTCGCTTTTCGTAATCGTTTGGGCAGGCCGGATGGCGGTACGGCCGGAGGACGGCTGCCGAGTGGTCATACCCGGGCCGGAAGCCCATTACGGACGTCATCGTCAGGAACAATTCACCGGTCATCACCGCTGCGCCGCTCACCCGGGTGCGGTGGTGGTGGCCGGTTCCGCTCTTACCGATCACCGGAGAGGTCGCGGACGGTGACGTCGGCCTGAGGGGGTAGTCACGTGGCTCGGCCTACGCTGCGTTCCCCGTCGAACGCCGGGCCACGGACACAGCGCATCTGGCGTGACCCGGTGCTGCACGCGCTGCTCTGGCTGAGCCTGGCCACCATCGCCTGGTTCCTCTACTGGCCCGCCGGCGTGCACCTGCGGGTGCAAGTGTTGTGGATGCTGCAGGTTCCGCTCGACGTGGCGCTGTGCGTGCTGGCGTTGCGGGTGCGCTCGGCGGCCGTGGCCGTCCCCGCCCGGCAGTTCTGGTCGGTGCTCGCCGCCGCCGGAGCGCTCTTCGCCGTCGGAGACCTGTGGCACTCGATCGCGATCATCCACACCCCCCGGACCGAGGCGGTCGCCGGCGGGACGGTGCAGACCCTCGCCTTCCTCGCCGGACTGGGCGGCGTGGTGGCGATGATGCTGCGGTACCCGGTCGCGGTGGCCGGCCCCGGCCGCGAACGGCAGCGCTATTTCCTCGACGCCGCCACCGTGCTGGTCGGCGGGGCGCTCCTGGCCTGGTGTTTCGCGGTTGACCCGGCGACCGCCAGCGGCGACCTGATCGCCATCCTGGTCGGCACCGGTGTGGTACTGGTGGCCGCGTTCGCAGCGGTCAAGATGGTGCTCACCGGGTCGGCCCCGATGACCATCGCGGCCGCCGCCCCGATGATCGCTGCCGCGTTCCTACAGGGCATCGTGGTGTTCATCACCCCAACCGCGGCCGGCGCCCCGATCCCTGCCTGGGTGATGCTGCTGCGGCTCTCACCGTCGGTGCTGATGGCGGTGGGCCCCCGGATCCAGCAGTTGCAGGCCCGGCACGACCCGGGCAGCTTCGCCCCGAAGCAGCGCAAGGGCTACAGCCTGCTGCCGTACCTGGCGGTCACCGTCACGTTCGTCGCTCTGATCAGCACCGTGCCGGACGGCGCGGACACCCGCCGGCTCGGGGTGGTGGCCGGCACGATGGCGATCATCGGCCTGGTCGTGGCGCGCCAGCTGCTGGCCTTCCACGACAACGCCACCCTGATCAGCCGGCTGGACACGGCGCTGGTGGAGCTGCGCGAGCACGAGAAGCTGCTGCGGGAGCAGGCGTCGTACGACGCGCTCACCCGGCTGGCGAACCGGGCGGCATTGGCCGAGCGGGTCGCCGCCGCCCTCGCGCCCGATCGCCGGGACCAGCCGGCGCTGCTGCTGGTCGACCTGGACGACTTCAAGGCCGTCAACGACACCCTCGGGCACGGCGTCGGCGACCAGGTGCTGGTCTCGATATCGGAACGGCTGTGCTCCGTCGTGCGCACCGGCGACATGGTGGCCCGCCTCGGCGGCGACGAATTCGCCATCCTGCTGCACCGGGCTCCGGGCGACGGAGCCGGCCAGACCGCCCAACGGATCCTCGAGTCGCTGGTGCGACCCGTCACCGCCGGCGGCCACGATCTACTCATCCGCGCGAGCATCGGCCTGGCGCACGCCGGCGAGGGCGACGACCTCGACTCGCTGCTGCGGCACGCCGACATCGCGATGTACGCGGCGAAGGACCGCGGTAAGGGCGGCTGGACGGCGTACTCCCCCGAGATGGGCACCCGGATCCTGGAGACGGTACGGCTGGGCGCCGAGCTGCGCGAGGCGGTCGACGCGGACGAGTTCGAACTGCTCTACCAACCGATCGTGCGGCTGCCGGACGGGCAGATGGTCGGCAACGAGGCGTTGATCCGGTGGCGCCACCCGACGCGCGGCCTGGTCTCGCCGGGCGACTTCATCCCGGTCGCGGAGAGCACCGGATTGATCGTGCCGTTGGGTCGGTGGGTGATGCGGCAGGCGTGCCGGCAGACAGCCCTCTGGCGGGCCGAGTTCGCGGACCGCGCCCCGGCCGGCGTCAGCGTGAACGTCGCCGGCCGGCAGTTACAGGAGCCGGGGTTCGTCGCGGACGTCGCCACCGCGTTGGCCGACAGTGGCCTACCGGCCGGCTGCCTGACCATCGAGGTGACCGAAACCGCGCTGCTCGGCGACGGGGGCGCCATCCAGACGCTGCACGCGCTGCGTGGGCTGGGGGTGAACCTGGCCCTGGACGACTTCGGCACGGCGGCGTCGTCGTTGGGCCTGTTGCTGACCTGTCCGGTGACCTCGCTGAAGCTGGACCGTTCGTTCGTCGAGCGGGTCACCACCGTGAACCGGCAGGCTGCGGTGGCCACCGCGGTCGTCCAGATGGCCCAGGCGTTGGATCTGACCGCGGTCGCCGAGGGGGTGGAGAGCCCCGCGCAGGCGCAGCGGCTGCACCAGCTCGGGTACCGGCTGGCGCAGGGTTTCCTGTTCTCGCCGCCGCTGACCCCGGACGAGATCGTCGCCCGGTGGCTGCGCCCGGCCGCCCACAGACGAACTCGCGGCGCTCGCCAGCCGGTTCCGCGACCGCGGCAGGGAGATGGCGGCGCCGCTCGACGCCGTCGCGACGGCCCGGCGCGGGGACCTCTTCGGCCGGTCCTTGGTCGAGGCCGACACGGCGACGCCGATCCCGGCTGCCGAGAGCACGGAGGTACGGCCGGCCGCGGTCCCGATCCGCGGGGCGACCCGGGTGCCGGGCCTGACGAAGATCCGTGAGCGGGAGGCCGGCGTACACGCTCGGAGCGCCTACCCGCGCTGGCCCCGACGCGGCCGCCACCGAGTAAGGCTCGGTGTCGGTGATCGACCGGGGCCGGGCAGGATGGTGGCCGTGAACGCGCCCGCGCGACCGTCGACCGCCGTGTTGGAGGCGGTCCTGGAGCGGTTGACCTACGTCAACGAGGAGACCGGCTACACGGTCGCCCGGGTGGCGACCGACCGCAGTGCGGACCTGCTGCCGGTGGTCGGTGCGCTGCTGGGCGCCCAGCCTGGCGAGAGCCTGCGGCTGGTGGGCCGGTGGTCCAGCCATCCGCAGTACGGCCGGCAGTTCGAGGTCGAGTCGTACACCACGGTCCTACCCGCGACGATCCAGGGGATCCAGCGTTACCTCGGCTCCGGCCTGGTCAAAGGCATCGGACCGGTGTTCGCCGAACGCATCGTCGCCCACTTCGGCCTGGACACCCTGCGGGTCATCGAGGAGGAACCGGCCCGCCTGGTCGAGGTGCCGGGGCTGGGGCCGAAACGCACCGCGAAGATCACCGCGGCGTGGGCGGAGCAGAAGTCCATCAAGGAGGTGATGGTCTTCCTGCAGGGCGTCGGCGTGTCGACGTCCCTGGCGGTGCGGATCTTCAAGAAGTACGGCGACGCTTCGATCTCCGTGGTCAAGAACGAGCCGTACCGGCTGGCCGCCGACGTGTGGGGCATCGGCTTCAAGACCGCCGACACGATCGCGCAGGCGGTCGGGATCCCGCACGACAGCCCGCAACGGGTCAAGGCCGGCCTGCAGTACACCCTGTCCGAGGCCACCGACTCCGGACACTGCTACCTCCCCGCACCGCAGCTGACCGCCGACGCCACGAAGATCCTCGACGTGCCCGCCGGCCTCGTTACCGGCTGCCTCGACGAGCTGATCGTCGAGGAAGGTGTGGTCCGCGAAACCCTGCCCGGCGGCGACGGCGAACCGGTCCAGGCGGTCTACCTGGTGCCATTCCACCGCGCCGAGCAGTCGCTGGCCGGCAGCCTGCTGCGGCTGCTGAACGACCGCGCCGACCGGATGCCCCACTTCGCGGCCGTCGACTGGGCCAAAGCACTGACCTGGCTGAAGGCCCGCACCGGCGCCGACCTCGCGCCCGAGCAGGAACAAGCCGTGCGGCTGGCGCTCACCCGCAAGGTCGCGGTGCTGACCGGCGGGCCGGGCT
>DASVVF010000333.1:0-6447 GCA_036386695.1 Catenuloplanes sp.
GGCCGGCGGACCGGCCACGAAGGCGGCGCCGCAGGCCGGCAACGCCGGTAGTGCCGCGGTCGGCGCCGCCCGGGTCACCGACCCGGTGCGCGCGGCCCGCGCCAACGCCTCCTCCGCGGCAGCGCGAGGTCCGCGCCGGGCCCGGTTGAACCTCAAGCGGATCGACCCGTGGTCGGTGATGAAGTTCGCCTTCGCCGTCTCGGTGGTCCTGTTCATCGTGGTGGTCGTCGCAACTTCCGTGCTCTATCTGGCACTGGACGCCATGGGAGTCTGGAAGACCATCAACGCCAGCCTCGCCGAGTTCGTCAACGCGAGCGGCGGGGGCGCCGCCACGGCGTTCCAGGTGAACGCGTGGGGTGTGATCGGCACCTCGATGCTGATCGGCGCGGTGAACGTCGTGCTGTTCACCGCGTTGGCCACCCTCAGCGCCTTCATCTACAACGTGTGCGCCGACCTGGTCGGCGGCGTCGAGCTCACGCTGGCCGAGCGCGACTAGCGGTTTCCACGTCGATCAAGGGTTCGTGTGCGTTCGCCGACCGCCGTGTCGGGTACGCGAGCCCTTGATCGAGTCGTGCACCGTGATCGACGCGTCGAGTGCCCCGGTTTGAGCGCGAGCCCGCGGGTACGGTAACCTTGCTCGTCGCACGGGGGGCTATAGCTCAGTCGGTTAGAGCGCAGAGCTGATAACTCTGAGGTCGCTGGTTCGATTCCAGCTAGCCCCACTTCGCACAAATACCCGGGTAGGTTTCGACCATGAGGGATGCGGCCATGTGGAAGAAGATTGTCCTGCTGGCCGGCGTGGTCGGCGCGGCGACTCTCGTCGCGAAGAAGGTCAAGGCCTCCAATGACGAGCGCACCCTCTGGCACGAGGCGACCACCGCACCCGACCTGCGCTAGGTCGCCGGCTCGACCGCCACGCCCCGGCGGCTCCGGCGGTGACGGGGGGCCGTAGCTCAACTGGCAGAGCACCGCCTTTGCAAGGCGGGGGTTAGGGGTTCGAGTCCCCTCGGCTCCACAAATCAAGGCCAGGTGCGACGGTTTACGGCAATCCGGCTTGCTGGCGGATTCGGGTCAGCTGCCCGCGTTGCCCGCTCACCAGCCGCTTGAAGTGACCTATGGTGGTGCCATGTTTGCTGTCAAGGCATGGCAGATGGGCGTCTGTCTATTGATCGTGGTGGCGGTGGTCCTTCTGGTCAGGGCCGCTCGCAAGCGATAGCTGCCGGACGCGTTCGGCACGCCGCGCCGCGGTACGGCGGCCCGTCTCCCGTTGATCGTCACCCCCGGGCCGTCGTCCCTCCCGCCCGCTGCGGGTGCGCGGCGCCGGGGGCGAGGTGGCGAGCGGTGGCCCAGGCGGCCAACTGGGCGCGGTTGGTGAAGCCGAGTTTGCTCAGGATGTTCTCGACGTGGGACTCGGCCGTGCGTGGCGCGATGCCCAGGCGGGCGGCGATGTCCTTGTTGGTCAAGCCCTCGGCGACGAGGCCGGCCGCCTGCCGTTCGCGGCGGGTCAGATCGCCAGGCTTGCCGCGTCGCGGGACAGCGCGCTTCCCGGCCGGCTCGTCGAGGGCGCAGCTGATCGCCCCGGCGAGCGTGAGGCTCGCTCCGTCGTCGAACGCGGCGGTGTAGCCGGCGTCGCCGAGAATCTCGCGCGCGGTGGCCTCGCAGGCCTCGTGGTACCCGCGGAACAGACCCCGGTCGGCGAGCGCCGACCCGGTGAACCTCCGTAGCGCGTGGCACGCGCCGAGCAGCCGGGCGGCGTGGCGGTGGCGTCCCACCGCCCCGGCGTTCCACGCCAGGATCTCCAGGCACATGCCGGTGCCCCACGGATCAGGGACCATCTGCTTGATCTGTAACGCCCGGCGCAGCAGATCGGGGACCGCACCGCGCTCGTCCTGCCGCCACCGCACCAGGGAAAGGATCGTCAGAGCCCAGGACTCCAACCACTGGGCGCCGCCCGCGGCACACAGCCGGGCGCTCTCCTCGGCGTACGCGTCCGCCCGGGGATCGTCACTGAACGCGGCGGTCGTGGCGAGCTGCATCAGGACGGTGCTGACGCGCCGGTCGTCGCCGAGGAGCCGGAAGCAGTCCAGCGCTTCCCGCGCCGTCGTCAGGACCCGGGCGAGGTCGGGTCGCGGCTCGTACAGCCCGGTCAGGCCGACGTTGTAGGCCACTTCCGCGTGAACACCCGGGTCGCCGATCGGAGCGGCCAGCTCCCGCGCCTGCGCCAGGAGTTGTTTTCCCGTGTCGAGTTCGCCCAGGGTGGCGTGCAGGTAGCCGGCGTGCGCCAACGCCATCGCCCGCCGCGGGTCGGGCCGTGGGTCGAGGGCCAGGAACCGGGTCAACCAGTGCAGCTCCTCACGGTGTCGACCGGTGCCCGTCCAGACATCGTGCAACGCCAGGACGGCCTCGAGTCCGGCGTCGGCCTTGCCGGGCTCGGTGAGGCAATGTTGGAGAGCGACCCGCAGGTTGGGATGCTCGCGGTTCACCCAGATGAACCGGTCGACCTCGCGAGGGCTGAAAAGGTCGGCCCACACCCGCCGGGCCATGTCAGCGAAGAAGTCACCGTGGCGGGACCACAGCGCCGCCGCCTCCCCCGATGCGGCCAACCGCTGTTGGCCGTACTGACGCACGGTCTCCAACACCTTGTAGTAGGCAGGGGCTCCGGTACCGGGTTCGCGGATCAGGACCGACTTGTCGATCAGCGACCCCACCAGCTCGAACACCTCGTGGCGGTGGAGGCCGTCGCCAGCGCAGACCTGTTCGGCCGCGTCCAGGTCGAAGCCGCCGGCGAAAACCGACAGCCGGGCCCACAGGAGCCGCTCCGCCGGGGAACACAGCGCGAAGCTCCAGTCGAACGCGGCCTGCAAGGTCTGGTGGCGGGTCGGGGCCGTGCGCGCGCCCCGGGTCAGCAACTCGAACCGATCGTCCAGGCGCTCGACGATCTGCTCGACCGACAGCACCCGCAGCCGCGCCGCGGCCAACTCGATCGCCAGCGGGATGCCGTCCAACCGTCGACACAATGCGGCCACCGCCGCCCGGTTCTCCGCCGTCACCTCGAAGCCCTGTGCCACCGCCCGGGCCCGCTCCACGAACAGCCGCACCGCGTCGAACTCGATGAGATCGACCAACGGTGGTGGCTGATCCTCGTCCGGGACGGACAACGGCGCGACGGTCACGACGTGCTCACCATCCACCCGCAACGGATGCCGGCTGGTGGCCAGCACCCGCAATCCAGGCGCCGCCTTCAGCATCTCGCCGACCAGTTCGGCACACCGATCGGCCAGTTGTTCACAGTTGTCCAACACCAGCAGTAACCGCCGGTCGCGCAGGAAGGTGCCGAGGGTGGACGTCACCGACGGCGGCGATCGGTCGGCCACCCCCAAGGTCGCCGCGATCGTCGAGGCCACCAGCTCCGGGCGCTCCAGCGCGGCCAGTTCGACCAGCCACACCCCGTCCGCGAACCCCCGCTGGAGTCGCCGTGCCACCCGCAACGCCAGCCGGGTCTTACCGACCCCACCCGGACCCGTCAACGTCACCGACCGCGCCGCCGACACCAGCCGGGCCACCTCGTCCGCATCGGCCCGGCGCCCGACGAACCCACTCAGCTCAATGGGCAGGTTGCCCTTGGCGGACCGCTCTCCCATGTGACGTAACGCTACGCCCGTCGGGCTGTGACACGTCGTCACCATTGAGTGAACGCAGCCGCGCCTCACCTGCGAGAGAATCCCGCCGCCGTCCACGTGACGGTGGCCGGGCACCGGCATACCGGCACACCGGCATACCGGCACACCGGCACACCCGACGAGGGTGCCGCCCGGTGCTCGCAACCGGCCGGTCGGCGACCCTCCGGGGGTCACCCGCGGACCGATATCTCCAGCCGGTACTCAACCCGCGCGTTGGTGTCCGGCTCCCACGGTCGGCGGGAGACGGCGCGCAGGGTGACGACTCCGGAGCCGTGCAGGGCCAGTTCCAGGCGGCGCGTTCCCGCCGCGCCGGGCGTCGCGGGGCCGGGCCGGGGGCGGTCGGTCACCAGCCGGGCCGGGCCGGCGAGACTGGTGACCTGCCACACGTACCCGGTCGTGGCGTTCTCGGGAAAGCTCGACCACGATGTGCTCGGTGGCATCGACCTCGACGCGCCGTCCGTTGTGGCCACCGTCAGGACCATCGAACCCCTTACCGCTTGGTGGGGCGCTCGCCCCGGGCCCGGCCCGGTGTCGCGGGTCGGGAGGGCGGGCGACCAACCCACCAAGGTGCCAGGCGAGGCCCGGTTACCAGACGTAGAGCTCGCGGATCCGCCCGTCGCCCTCGTCGCGGGCGTGCACCGTGGAGCCGTGCTGTCGCGGGTGGCTCAGCCGTTACCGGGCCGGCGGCGACGGCGGCCGGCCGGGCTCCAGCCGTGGTCCGAAAGCGGTGAGGAACCGGTCCCGGAAGGTGTCCATCCGCCAGACCGGGGCCTGCGGACCCGGCTTCAGGCCGTCCTGCCAACCCCACCCGGAGATCCGGTCCAGCACCGCCCGGTCCCGGGTGACGACCGTGACGGGTACGTCCCAACTGGCCCCCGGACCGGTGACGATCGTGGCCGGCTGGTGATCGCCGAGGAAGATCACCACCAGGTCGTCGTCACCGTACTTCTCCACGTAGGAGATGAGGCTGTTCAGGGAGTACTCGATGGACCGCCGGTATTCGGTACGGACCCTGGTCGGGTCGCGCCAGACCGCGTCCGGCGCCTCCCCCTGCCCCGGCATCGCGTTGAAGATGGAGCCGTCACCGACGTCACGCCAGTCGACGAGCTCGGGAATGGGCGCCCAGGGCGCGTGGCTGGACGTCAGCGGGATCTGCGCCATCAACGGGCCACGGTCGGCCCGGGCGTGCTCGGAGCGCTCGAAGGCCGACAGGGTGTACTGGTCGGGCATCGTGGACCAGCTGAACTGGGGGCCGCGGTACCCCAGGTTCTGGGCGTCGTAGATCCGGTCGTACCGGTAGAACGCCCCCTCCGGCCACGCTGTGGTCGCGCCCGGCAGCACCCCGACGGTCCGCCAGCTGGCGCGCTGGAAGGCGCCGGTGAGGGTCAGCCGGTCGGTCGAGACGAGGTTGCGGTAGCGCTGCTGGTTGTCGATCCACAGACCGGACAGGAGCGTGGCGTGAGCCAGCCAACTGCGACCGCCGGCCGTGGGCGCGGTGAGGAAACCGCTGCGGGAGGCGTACCCGGCCGCGCCGAGCCGACGGTTTCCGGCCTCCAGAACCGCACCGACCTGGCCGGCGAACTCGGGGTTCTGCACCGCGTCGCGGCCGTAGCTCTCCACGAAGGCGAGAACGACATCCTTGCCGCGCAGGCCGGTCAGCAGATCCGCCGGCGCGGTGTCCCGGAACGCGTCGACGGCGGACTCCGCGGCGAACGCCTGCTGATCCCGCAGACCCGCCGGGACGAGCAGGGCACGCTGGTACGCGAGGGAGGCCGCGCCGCTGCTCGCGATCGGCACCCCCGGGACGATCTGGGCACCAAGCAGGGCGCAGGTCACCCATCCGGCCCCGACCACCGTCAACGCCGCGGGAGCTGTGCCCCGGTGCCGGACCACCAGGGCGCTCAGCCGCAGGACCGACAAGGTCACCAGGACGAGCAGGGCGGCGATCAGCACCGCGACCGCGATGACGGCGCCGACCGCGCCGGCCCGGCCGACCGAGTCCGTCAGGAACGACACGCCGTCGTCCAGCAGGATCCAGTCGAGTACCGGGTCGAACTGCCGACTGAAGGTCGCCAGGAAACCCATGTCGAGGATCTTCACGATGGCGAGCAGGCCGAGGGTCACCCCGGCCGCCGCGGCCACCACCCGCCGGGTCATCGCGGGTAACAGCAAGAGCAGCGCGGCCCCGACGACCACCTCCACCGGGATGCCCACGAACGCCATCGGCGTGAGCCGGCTGATGTCGTTGGGCGCCAGCAGAGCGATCACCACCAGCAGGAAGGCCAGGGTGTCGGCCACCCGGGCGCGGACCGGGTGCTTCGTCGAGCGGCCACCGGCCTCGACCACGGCCACGTCGCGCACGTCCGCCCCGGTGCCGGCCCCGGGGTCGCCCGCCCCGACGGTGCCGTGGCGGCCGCCGGTCGGGTGGCCGGTGGTGTCGTCGGCTGGGGGGCGGCCCCGACGGTCGCCCGTTGTCGGATCGTCCTGTCCAGTCGGCCGTCGCTGGGTCGGCAGGCGGCGAAGGTGCGTGAACAACGACAATCCAAAGGCCCTTCCGTACGAAGCCGGGTGGAGCCGGCCGCCGATGGCCGGACGATCGGCGGCGTCGACCCGGGCGTCCCGGCCGACGGGCGGCTCAGCGCCCGCTGACCAGCCGATCCGTGCTCCGGCCTGAGGAGATTCCCTGGTCACGGCCCGCATCCAGCCGTTTACGGTCCTCGCAAGGGTACAGATTGTCCAGCCGCGCCGACCACGACGATCCACCCGG
>DASVVF010000334.1:0-2878 GCA_036386695.1 Catenuloplanes sp.
CGCGGCGAACCAGGTGGCCAGCCCGCGCAGGCCCAGCGCGGGCGGATAGACCGGGTCGGCGGCGACCGCGTCGTGACCGGCGGCCACCAGCAACCGGGAGGCCAGCGCGACCGCGTCTCGGTTGGGCCGGTCGGGGAATACCCCCAACACCGGGGACCGCAGCGACACGGCCACCCGCAGCCGGCGCGGCTCCACCAGCTTGGCTGGCTCCCGACCGGCCAGCACGCTGAAACCGACCGCCGCGTCGGCGACGGTGGTGGTGAGCACGCCGTGCTCGGTCAGCCCGAACCAGTCCTCCACGCCGAGATGGCACGGGACCGCCCCCCGCCCGGGCTTGAGGCCGACCAGCCCGCAGCAGGCCGCCGGGATCCGGATCGAGCCCAGCCCGTCGTTGCCGTGGGCGATCGGGACCAGACCGGCGGCGACGGCGGCGGCCGCGCCGCCGGACGAACCGCCGGGCGTGCGGTCGGTGCGCCACGGGTTGCGGGTGGGGGTGTCGGTGTCGTCGGTCACGCCCCACAGCCCCAGCTCCGGCATCCGGGTCACCCCGACGACGACCGCGCCGGCCCCGCGCAGCCGGCGGACCACCTCGTGGTCGGCCTCCGCCACCGCGGTACGGGCGGCCGCCGAACCGTTCCAGGTGGGCAGCCCGGCCACCGCCGTGTTCTCCTTCACCGCCACCGGGACCCCGGCCAACGGCAGGTTCGCCAGGTTGTCCTGCTCGTCGACCTTCTCCGCCTCGGCGATCGCCTCGCCGCCGCGCACCACCCGGAACGCCGAGACGACCCGGTCGCCGACGGCGATGTGGTCGAGATGGTCGGCGACCACGCGGGTGGCCGACGTGTCGCCGCGGCGCACCCCCCGGGCGATCTGCTTCGCGGTAGCGCCGACCCAGGTCGGCACGAGGTCCTGCATTGGCCCTCCCCAGTCTCGCACCGAGCGTGCCAGGTGGGCCGGCGTCGCCGGCCCGGCGCTGCTAACCCAACGCCTGCTCGAGATCGGCCAACAGGTCGTCAACGGTCTCGATGCCGACAGACAGTCGCACGAGATCGCCGGGAACTTCAAGCGGCGAGCCGACAGCGCTCAGGTGTGTCATCTGGCCGGGATGCTCGATCAGGGACTCCACCCCGCCCAACGACTCGGCGAGCACGAACAGCTTGGCCCGGTCGCAGATCCGGATCGCCTGGTCCTGGCCACCGGCGGCCCGGAAGGAGACCATCCCGCCGAAGCGGCTCATCTGCTTGGCGGCCGTCTCGTGCCCCGGGTGCGTCGGCAGGCCCGGGTAGAGCACCTCGGCCACCGCCTCGTGGCCGGCGAGGAAGTCCACAATGCGCTCGGCGTTGTCGCAGTGCCGCTCCATGCGTACGCCCAGGGTCTTCACTCCGCGCATGGTCAGCCACGCGTCGAACGGCCCGTTGACCGCGCCCATCGCGTTCTGGTGGAAGGCCAACTCGTCGCCGAGCCCGGCGTTCGCCGCGATGAGCGCCCCACCGACCACGTCGGAGTGCCCGCCGACGTACTTCGTGGTCGAGTGCACCACCACGTCGGCGCCGTGCGCGATCGGCTGCTGTAGGTACGGCGAGGCGAAGGTGTTGTCGACCACCAGCAGCCCGTCGAACTCGTGGGCCATGGCGGCCAGGGCGCTGATGTCGGCGATCGTCAGCAACGGGTTGGTCGGCGTCTCGGCCCAGATCAGCCGGGTGTGGCCGGGGCGGAACGCGGCCCGTACGGCGTCCAGGTCGGCGATCGGGGCGGCCGTCCAGTCCAGGCCCCACCGCTCGGCGACCTTGGCGAAGAGGCGGTACGTGCCGCCGTACGCGTCGTCCGGGATGACGACGTGGTCACCCGGCTGGCACAGCGCCCGCAGCAGGGTGTCCTCGGCGGCCAGCCCGCTGGCGAAGGTCAGCGCGCGTTCGCCGCCCTCAAGCGCGGCCAGGCACTCCTGCAGGGCGTCACGGGTCGGGTTGGCGGAGCGGCTGTACTCGTAGCCCTCGCGCGGCGAACCAACGGCGTCCTGCTGGTACGTGCTGGTCTGGTAGATCGGACCGACGACCGCGCCGGTCCGCGCCTCCGGCCGCTGGCCAGCGTGAATGGCGAGGGTGTCGAAGCCGTAGGCGTGGTCGTTGGCTGTCATGGAGTCGAGGCTAGTCTGCCGAGGTGGCCGGGTGTGTTTTCTGTGGGATCGTGGCGGGTTCGACGCCTGCCTTCACGGTGGTGGACGCCGCCGACGGGGTGGCTTTCCTGGACACCCGTCCGGTGTTCAAGGGGCACGGGCTGGTGGTGCCCCGGCCGCACGTCACCGACCTGCCCGGGCTCCCGCCCGAGCTGCTGCCCGGGTTCTTCGCGCTGGTGCGGCGGCTCTCGGTGGCGGTGCAGGCCGGCCTGGCCGCCGGGGGCACATTCGTGGCGATGAACAACACGGTCTCCCAGTCGGTGCCGCACCTGCACGCCCACGTGGTGCCGCGCACCCGCGGTGACGGGCTGCGCGGCTTTTTCTGGCCCCGCACCAGGTACGCCGACGACGCCGAAGCGGCCTCGTACGCCGCCCGGATCACCGCGGCCCTGCCGCCCGCCTGACCGGCGCCGCCCCCACCGACGGCCCCGGCAACGCACGACAGCCGGCACCGACAGCGCACGCCCGGCAAGCCGGAACGGACAGCGACCGCCGGTGGCGGGGCCAGTCCCCGGGCCCCGCCACCGGCGGTCTGACCTTGATCCCTGGCCGGCGGCCTAGCTGGCGGGGTGCCTGCCGGTGGGTGCCGGCACCGAGCGGCGGCGCCGGGCGCCGCGGACCAGCATGGCCCCGGCCGCCAGGAAGCCGGCGAACAGCAGCCCGACGCCGGCGGCGGCCGGGGCATTGACGGTGCCGTCATCGGAC
>DASVVF010000335.1:0-2257 GCA_036386695.1 Catenuloplanes sp.
GCCGGCGTGACCGGGGTCAACACGTACAGCTGGAGCGGCGCCCCGGCCGTCCCCGGCGCCAAGACCGTCAACGCGACCAACAACGCCGGTCTCGCCTCGGCAACCGCCACCTTCACGCCGACCGCCGACGGCACCGCGCCGGCCGGTGGGTCGGTGAGCTACCTCAACGGCAACACCACCGGCACGTCGGTCGCCGTCACGTTCGCCACCGGCACCGACGGCGGCTCCGGCCTCAACACGGCCGCCAGTGTCCTGCAGCGCGCCCGGGCCCCGCTCACCAACGGGGTCTGCGGCACCTACGACACCTTCGCCACCATCGCCGCGAACCCGACGTCGCCGTACACCGACACCGCGGTCTCCGGCGGCTTCTGCTACCAGTACCAATACCTGGCGTTCGACAACGTCGGCAACCCCGCCACCTACACCAGTGCGAGCGTCAGCAAGCTCGACTACGCCGCCGCCGTCGCCGCCACCGCCGGAGGCGTCGGTCACTGGCGCCTCGGCGAGTCGACGGTCAGCGACGACACCTTCACCGGTACGGCCGGTGTGTCGGTGACCAGCCGCACCGGTGAGGTCGGCGCAACCTGGAACCAGTGGCAGGGCACCGTGGCTGCCGTGCTCAGCAACGAAGGCCGGCTGCGACGCGACGCCACCACCGGCAGCAGCCACCTCAGCTCCGCCGTACCCCCGACGGCGGACTACCAGGTTTCGGCTGACGTGCACGTCAAGTCGCTGCTCACCGACGACTACGCCGGCGTCATGGGCCGCCTCGACACCGCGTCCAACGTCACCAACGGCACCAGGTACCTCGCCCGCTACAACGTCAACTCGACGCGGTGGGAGCTGAACAGGGATGCGAGCGTAAACGCCACCCTCGGCACGTCCGTCGCGACCCTGGTTGCGGGCCAGACCTACCGACTCACGCTGGACATGGTCGGCACGCGGATCCGCCTGCTCGTCAACGGAGTGGAACTCATCGCGGCCACCGACGCGGCACCGATCACCGGCATCGGCCGCGCCGGCATCCGGCTGGCTCAGAACTCGGCGAGCGTAGCCGTCCCGTCGAACACCGCCGGTCTGCACCTGGACAACTACCGGGTCACCCCGATGACGGTCAAGGACAGCAAGGGGACCAACGACGGCACCTACGTCAACAACCCGACGCTCGGGGCGGCCGGTGCCCTTGCCGGTGACACCGACACCGCGGTGACGCTGAACGGCACCACCCACCACATGTCCATTCCCCACGCGACCGCGCTCAACGTCGGGGACAACTTCTCGTTTGAGGCATGGGTGAAGCGCGCCGACAACGACCCCGTCGTGCAGACCATCGCCCACAAGTCCGGCGCCTTCCACCTCGTCTTCCTCGACAACAAGTTCGCCTTCTTCAGGGACGGCGCGGAGCTGATCTCGACGGCCACCATCACCCCGACCGACACCACCACGTTCCACCACTACGTCGCGACGAAGAACGGCAACGCCGTGAAGCTCTACATCGACGGCGTCGACGTCACCGGCACCCCCGCCGTGGCCACCATCGCCAACAGCACCAACCCGTTGTCCCTGGGCGCCAAGTTCGCCACATCGGCCAGCGAATTCCTCAAGGGCACCCTCGACGAGGTAGCCCTCTACGGTGGCGTCCTTTCCGCGGCCACCGTGGCCGACCACTACAACCTCGGCAGGAGCGATGTCAGCGGGCCGACCGGCGGATCCGTCGATGCCATCGGCCTGATCGGCACCGCGTCCCGCTATTCGACCACGACCAGCCTGAGCATCGCCCTGGCCAAGGGCACCGACACCCGCTCCGGGCTGGCGTTCGCCGGTGCGCAGCTGCGCCGGTCCACCGCCACCCTGACCGCCGGCACCTGCGGCACCTACAACACCTCCGTGCAGGTCGGCGCCGACGATCCCACCAGCCCGGTCGCCGACACCGTCCCCGCCGGACAGGCCTGCTACCGCTACGAGTACGTCGTCGCCGACGGCGTCGGCAACACCACCACCTACCTCAGCGGCGACATCAAGGTCGACACCACCGCACCCAGCGCCCCCGCCCTGGGCTTCACCTCGCTGACCAACGCCTACTGGCCCGGCACCGGCACCACCGTCTACTACCGCCCGGCCGCGACCACCGGCAGCTTCACCGCCACCGCCACCGCCACTGACACCAACTCCGGCATCGCCGGCTACACCATGCCCACCCTCGGCACCGGCTGGACCACCCCGTCGGGCACCACCGGCGTCCAGACCTACGCCTGGA
>DASVVF010000336.1:0-10937 GCA_036386695.1 Catenuloplanes sp.
CGTCGCGACCAACGCGCACTGCCGCCCACCGACCGCGAACCCCTGCGACAACCGGCACTTCTGGGTGTCGGCCAGCACCGAGCGCCGGGTGCTGGTCGAGGGTTGGGGCTACACCAGCACCGTGCACCGGATCGCCATCGAGACCGGCACCTGGTACGTCCACGTGCCGTTCTGGGACGCGGCGCTGCTGGCCGACAACGACCGGGCCTTCGCCGCCCCGTCCGCCGCCACGATCGGGCTGCTGCGGGACCGGTACGGGGTGCGCTGGCTGCTGGTGCACCGCCCCACCGCGCGGCAGAGTCCCACCGCGCAGTTGGGCCAGTTCGCGCGGCTGCGCTTCCGCTCCGGTGAGTGCGAGGTCTACCAGCTCGTCGGGTCAGCCGGCTGAGCCGGCCGCGGGCAGGTCGACCACCCGTACGCTCAGCTCGTTCTCCGTGGTGAAGTACGGCTGGACCCGCACGTCACCGCGCGGGGTGCCGGTGAGCACCGCGTCGGGATAGACGTACGCGGCCTGCTTGTTGTGCACGTCGTCGAGGAAGCGGCCGAGGCGCACCGGTTCGGCGTGCTCGTCATGGCACAGCCACAGGTCCCACAGGTCATGGCCGCCGACCCGGTGCCCGGCCAACCGGGTGGCCGGGATGACCGCCCGGAACCGGTCGTCGCCGAGCAGCCGCACGGCGCCGTACTCGACCAGCCGGGTATCGGCCCGACACCGCGACCGCAGCCGCGGCGTGCCCGGGCCGAACCCGGCGCCGAGCAGCCGCCCGTCGACGCTCACCGTGGAGCCGTCCAGGTGCACGTCGCCGACCTCGGCGTGCACCGGGCGCCGCCACACCCGCACGGCCAGGAAGCCGTCCTTGGTCCGGTACGGCAGCCGGACCCGCACGCCGTCGTCGCCGCCCGCCGGCGCGTCCAGCAGGGCCCGGGTTTCCCGTAGCCCGGCCAGCACCGGGGTCTGCTGGTCCCCGGTGGCCAGGAAGAGCTCCCAGTGCCCCTCGTCGAGACCGTCGGCGTCCGGGCGCAACCGCACGACGACCTCGGACGCACCCGGCTCCGGCGGCGGTAGCCGGTGCCGGCGGGCGTCGGCGCCGCCCGGCCGCTGGCACAGCAGTTCGGTGGACCGGTCCGGTAGGGCGCGCGGCGGCAGCCGGAGCACCAGTTCGCCGTCGGGCTCGACCAGGCAGTCGCCGGTCGGCAGGGCGCCCTGCGGGGCCGGGCCGAGGACCATCGGCGCGGCGGTCCGGTCCCCGCCGCGTAGCGCCCTGGCCACGGTCGCGGGCAGCTGCCGCAGCCGCGATCCAGGCCGCCGGGCGCGCCGGGCCCGGTCGGCGGCCAGGTCGGTGAAGAGTCGCTCGTAGCTCTCGGCGACCACGGCCGGGTCGTAGCGCTGGGCGTTGGCGCGGGCGGCGGCACCCATCGCGCGGCGGCGGGCCGGGTCGTCGATCAGCTCCAGCAGGGCGTCGGCGAAGGCGTCGGCGTCGCCGACCGGGGTGAGTCGGCCGTCGACGCCGTCGTGCAGGATCTCCGCCGGGCCGTACGGGGCGTCGGTGCTGACCACCGGCACCCCGCAGCGCATGGCCTCGACCAGGGTCATCCCGAACGGCTCGAGGTCCGAGGGAACCGCCGCGATGGCGCCCTTGGCCCATTCCGGCTCGATCGGGGAGTAGGGGCCCATCAGCAGGACCCGGTTGTGCAGGCCGAGGTCCACCACCAGCCGGCGCAGCGCGGCCAGCCGGTCACCGCTTCCGTAGATCCGCAGCCGCCAGTCCGGGTGCGCGGCGTTGACCTTGGCGAAGGCGCGGATCAGCATGTCGTAGCGTTTGTTGCCGACCAGCCGGCCGGCGGCGACGACCAGGTTGTGCCGCCCGTCGGACGGGGCGACCCGGCTGGCCGGCACCCCGTTGGGGATGAACAGCAGCTGGGTGCGGCGCAGCCGCAGGTGCGCCCGGTAGTCGGCGGCGTCCCCGTCGGAGACGGTGACCAGGGCGTCCAGGCGTCGGTACGAGCTGGCCATCTCCCGGCGCAGCCCCGGCTTGTGCATCGCCCGGGTCAGGTGCTCCTGACCGATGCGGATCATCCGCGCTGGGGCGAACCGGGTGAGGTAGGTGATCAGACCGGGCCGGGTGGCGATCCCGACGTCGGCGTCGCTGGTCCGCAGGTAGGCCGCCGCGCGCCCCTCGACCAGCCGGTCATATTCGGCGTAGCGGTAGTCGTGTCGGGGGAAGACCCGGGCCGGGCGGCCCCGGCGCGGGTCGCGGCCGGCGAAGTCCGGGTGGTCGCGGCGCACCTCGACCAGCGACATCACCCGCACGGCCGGGTCCAGCGGGAGCATCGGAATGTCCCGCCGGCGGCCGGTGGAGAGGATCTCGACCTGGTGGTGCCGCGCCAGCGCCGAGGCGAGATTGAAGGTGGTGCGGATGGTCCCGCCGATGCCGAAGGCGTCGCTGATCAGGAAAAGGATCTTCACGGAACGGCCCCGTCTGTGCGGTGTGACGCCTCCACCATGCCCCTGGCAGGCTAGCCGGTCCGGACGTGCCGTAGCGCACCGACACATCCAGTCGAGGTTTCGACCCCGGTGGTGCCGGGAAACCCGTGTCCGTGCAGGCGCCGTCAGATCTCGACCACCTGACCGACTTCTTCGGCCGGTACGGCGCCGCGTTGACCGCCGGTGACCTGCCGGCCATCGCGGGCTGCTATGCGATGCCCGGCATGGTCGTGGCCGACACGTACAGCTTCACCTTCACCTCCCCGGCGGCGGTGGCGCTGTCCTTCCTCGGCGCGGCGCCCGGCTACCAGGAGCGGGAGATCGTCGCCGCGCACGCCCAGATCCAGGACGTGCAGCGCCTCGGCGCCGCCCTGACGATGGTGGCCGTGCAGTGGGAGTACCTGGACAGCCACGGCGCCGCCGTGCCCGGGGAGAGCTACCGCTACCTGCTGCGCGCCGACGTGCACGGCACCCGGATCTGCACGGTCGTCGCCACCCGCTGAGCGCGCCGTCGCGGCCCACCGGCGGCGCGGGCCCTCACCGGACACTGAGCAGGTCGACCGATACGTGGCCGCCGCTGGAGCCCGCCGGAACGACACCGGTGGCGACCAGCCGAACCTGGTGCACCCCGTCGGCCAGCACCGGTGACCGGTAGACGACGGCGTTGACCGTGGCCACCCGGGCGTACTGGGCCACCGTGCCGCGGTAGACGTTGTCGATGTAGACGGCGGCCGAACCGCCGTTGGGGAGCTTGGTCGCCTGCCAGCTGAAGCTGGTGCCGCGGAAGACGAACGCGTACTGCGCGCCGGTCGGGTCGCGCTCCTGCGTCGTGGTGTCGTAGCTGCCGGCGCTGGCCGCCGGGTTGGCCACGCGGGCGAAGCCGGTCCGGACCGCGGCCGAGTTCTCCTGGTACGTGACGCCGCCGGCCACGAAGGCGTCCAGTTCCACGTACGTCGAGGTGGCCGCCGCGACCTTCGTGCCGGTGACCCGCACCATCAGCGTGTGCCGTCCGTTGGCCAGCCCGGACCGGCTGTACATCGTGCGGCGGTGCGCCGCGACGCTGCTGTGGAAGCTGATCGGCGTGGCGCTCTGCCGTACGCCGTCGAGGTAGACGTCGGCGCGGCCGCCGGCCGCCGAGGTGCGCCCGAGCACCGACACCGACGTACCGGTGTTGGTGAAATCCTTGTCCAGGGCGACCCACACCCGGTAGAAGGCGGCCCCGTCGACCGGTTGCCAGCTCAGCTCCGGCGTCCTGGGTTGGGTGTCGCAACCGGGCGATTCGCAGTCGGTGGGTGACAGATACTGCGCGAAGGCCGGGTCCACCAGGGTGAAGGTGCCGGTCGCGGAGGTGCCCACGAGTGCCCCGTTCGCGGTGTACCCCTCCGCGTACCAGACGTACTGGCCGGCGGGCAGGGGGTTCACGGCGTAGGTGAAGGCGGGTTGGTAGAGCTTCGTCGCGCCGCTCAGCGTGCTGACCGTCCCGCCGTTCTGCAGCCCGCTGAATACCTTGTAGTAGCTGGCACCGGAGAGTGGTTGCCAGCTCATCGACGGCATCACCAGACGGTCGGTGCCGTTGTCCGCGGCGACCGGGTCCAGGCTGGGGCCGGTGGCCGGCGCGGCGACGGTGAACTGCCGGCGGTCCCCGGTGGCCGGGGCCGGGCCGGCCCTGCCGGCGGCGGTCAGCCCCACCACGTACCAGGTGTAGGTCTCCCCGACGGTCAACGCCGCCGGCGGGGTGTAGCTGGTGGCGTAGGTGTCGACCGTCGTGACCGTTCCGACGCCGTTGACGGTGTTGACCCGGTACCTCGCGTAACCCGACAGGCGTTCCCAGCTCAGGACCGGCGCCGCGGTAACGGCGCCGTTGGGCGGGCCGGTGACCGCCGGCGTCGACGGCGGCTGGTAGAAGAAGTGGGTCGGCTCGGAGAAGACCCCGTTGACGCCGGTCGGCAGGTCCTGGCCGCGGACCCGCCAGTAGTAGTGCCCGCCGATGTTCAGGCTGAACCCGCAGTTCGCGCCGGCCGGGTACGTGCTCTGGTGCCCGCCGGGCAGCACCGCCATCGTCGCGGTGACCGAGGTGTGGAACGTCGTGCAGGACGTCAGGGTGCTGAAGTTCACGTCGGTGGACAACTGCAGTTCGTACTGGCTGGCGTGCGCGATGGCCGTCCACTCGAACCGGGAGGTGATCGCGGCGGCGCCGCCCACCGGCGACATCAGCATGGGCTGCGCGAGCCAGGACCGCTTGAACACCTCGACCTTCGACCACGGTCCGGCGTTCTGGTCGATGGCGGTGTCCAGCGCCCGCACCCGCCAGAAGTAGGTGGCGTTGTTGTAGGTGGCCGACGGCGAATACCGGGTGCCCTTGACGATCTGCCGGTCGGTGTTGTTGTTCTCGAAGTCGGCGTTCGAGTTCACCTCGATCTCGTAGCTCTTCGCGCCGGCGACCGGAGCCTAGCGGAAGGCCACGTCGGTCACCTCGACCACGTCGGTCACCTCGCCCACGTAGCCGCTGACCGGCCACCGCAGGACGGGTGCGCCGACGGCCTCGGCCCAGTTCACCGTGAAACGCCCGGTGGGGGAGAAGTTCGTGGTCACCCCGCCGGTTGCGGAGACCCCCTGCACCCGCCAGTGGTAGACCTTGTCGAAGATCAGCGGACTGCTCAGGGCCAGCGACGTGTTGGCGGTGGTGGTCACCACGGTGGCCGTGCCGATGAAGTCGTTGGCCTGGGCGAGTTCCACCCGGTAGTTCTTCACCCCGGCCACCGGCGACCAGCGCAGCACCGGGGCCTGCGGGTACGCCAGCACCGGCGGGTCCTCCTGGTCGTCCACCGGGCTGATCAGGGTCGGCTGGGTGGCGGCCGTCTTGACGAACGTCGACCCGGCGTACTCGCCGACGCCGGTCAGGGTGCCGTCGGTCGCGGCCACCCGCCAGTAGAGCTGGCCCAGGGGCAGCTCGGCGGTGGGTGTGAAGCGCAGGTTGACGGTGTCGGTGGAGAACACCACCGGGGAGAAGCCGGCCGACGTGGAAACCTCGACGCGGTACTTCACCGCCGACGGTACGGCGGACCAGCGCAGCTCCGGGTTGGCCGTGATCGGCTCCGCGCTCGACGGGTCGTCGCCGTAGGCGGGGGCCAGCAGCACCGGCACGCCGGTCGGCGCCACCGCCGCGGCCGGGCGTGCCGTACCCGTCCCGCCCACCACCAGGGCGAACACCATGCTGAGCAGGGCCGTCCACAGCCGATATGTCATGGGTCCCAGTCAAGGGCAGCCTGGTGCCCGGGCCCGGTGCGCGCCGGGTGCGAGACGGTTGCCGATCCGCCGGAGCGTCCGAGTGCCGACCCGGCTGGCGGGGCCCGTGGTTTGCCGTCTGACCCCCGCATGCAGTAGAAGGCGTGGATGCCCGCACACACCGGCACCACCCCGGCCGCCGATGACGCTCCGGTCGGCACCGCGACCCGGCCCGGCCGGGCGACCTGTTGTGACCCGCCCCGAGCGACCAGCCGCGACTGGTTCGTCGTGCACCTGCGGCACCGCCCCGAACGCCCGGTGGACGGCTGGCGGTTGCGGGTCGGCGGTGACGTGCTGGCCGACCCGGCCGGGACCGGTTTCGTCGGTGTCGACGATTTCGGGCGGTTCGCCTGGGTGCCGCTGCGACCCGGGGCGCGCGAGGTCTGCTTCGAGGTGCTTGACGGCGACGGGGTCGGCGACGGGACGGGCGAGCGGCGGGTGGACCCGGCGAGCGCCGGGGAGCTCTGGCTGCGACCGGGTGAGCCGGCCGTCCGGTGCTGCCCCCCGGCCGGGCCGCCGCAACCGGCCGGGCCGCCGCAACCGGCCGGCGCCGGTGCGTCCCAGCCGGCGGTGGGCCCCGCCGTCCGGCAGCCCGGCCATGCCGGCGCCCGGTCGGGGAGCGTGGTGGTGCACTATCGCCCCGCCGACGGCGACGACGGTGCAGGCTGGGGGCTGCACGTGTGGGACGGTGCGCGGTACCCGACCGACTGGGCGGCGCCGCTGCGCCCGGCGCGCCGGGACAGCTTCGGGCTGGTGTTCGAGGTGCCGCTGGCGCCCGATGCCGGCACCCTGAGCTATCTGCCGCATCGGGGCGAGACCAAGGACCCCGCCGGTGACCGGCGGGCACAGGCGGGTGAGGAGGTGTGGGTGCTGCCCGGCGTACCCCGCCCGTTGCTGCCGGCCCCGGTCGATGCCGACGGCCCGCTGGATGTCACCCGGGCCCGGGCGCACTGGGTGGACCGCCGTACCGTGGCCTGGGACCTGGACCCGGTCGACACCCTGCACGGCCGGGTTCACCACCTGCTCTCGGCGGCGGCCGGCGGGATGAGCGTCATCGCCGGAGAGCTCGGCGGCGACTCCTCGGCGCTGCACCTGATCGCCGGGCGCGACGGGCTGACCGACGAGCAGCGGGCCCGCTTTCCGCACCTGCGCGACTACGTCGCCCTGCACCTCGAACAGGCCGACCCGGCCGTCGTGGCGCAGGCGCTGCGCGGGCAGCTGATCGTGACCGAGCGCGACGCCACCGGTCGCCTGTTGCGGGCCACCGGGGTGCAGCTGCCCGGGGTGCTTGACGACCTGTACGCCGCCGAGGCCGCCGACGCCCGCTTCGGACCGACGTTCGCCGGCGGGCGACCGACTCTGGCCGTCTGGGCGCCGACCGCGCGCACCGTCGCGCTGGAGTTGTCCGACACCCCGACCGCCGCGGTCACCACGGTGGCGATGAGCCGCGACGACCGCACCGGGGTGTGGTCGGTGACCGGCGAACCGGGCTGGACCGGCCGGTACTACCGCTACCGGGTGCGGGTGTGGCAACCGGCCGTGCAGCGGCTGGTCAGCGTGCCCGTCACCGACCCGTACTCGGTCGCGCTGGCGGCCGACTCCACGCACAGCCAGATCGCCGACCTGGCCGACCCGGCGCTCACGCCCCCCGGGTGGTCGGCCGTGCCCCGGCCGGTGCCCGTGCCGCCGGCCGCCAGCCACATCCAGGAGGTGTCGATCCGCGACTTCTCCATGGCCGACCCGGGGGTGCCGGCCGCCGAACGCGGCACCTACCTGGCCTTCACCCGCTCGGACAGCGCCGGGATGCGCCACCTGCGCACCTTGGCCACCGCCGGGGTGACCCACCTGCACCTGCTGCCGACGTTCGACTTTGCCACCGTCCCGGACCGGCGCGCCGACCAGGCGCGCCCCGACGGTGACCTGGCGGCGCTGCCGCCGGATTCCGCCGAGCAGCAGGCCCGCATCGCCGCCGTCGCCGACACCGACGGCTACAACTGGGGGTACGACCCGCTGCACTACACCACCCCGGAGGGCGGGTACGCCGTCGACCCGGACGGCGCCGCCCGCACCCGGGAGTTCCGCCGGATGGTCGCCGCCCTGCACGGGATCGGGCTGCGGGTGGTGCTGGACGTCGTCTACAACCACACGATGGCCGCCGGCCTGCACCCGCAGTCGGTCCTCGACCGGATCGTGCCGGGCTACTACCACCGGTTGCTCGCCGACGGCGCCGTCGCGGACTCCACCTGCTGTGCCAACACCGCCCCGGAACACGCCATGATGGGCAAACTCGTGGTGGACTCGGTCCTCACCTGGGCCACCGCGTACCGGGTGGACGGGTTCCGCTTCGACCTGATGGGTCACCACCCGAGGGCCAACATCCTGGCCGTACGGGACGCCCTCGACCGGCTGACCCCCGCGCGCGACGGGGTCGACGGCCGGGCCATCTACCTGTACGGCGAGGGGTGGGACTTCGGCGAGGTCGCCGGTGGCGCCCGGTTCACCCAGGCCACCCAGGCGCGGCTGGCCGGCACCGGCATCGGCACCTTCAATGACCGGTTCCGCGACGCGGTACGCGGCGGGGCGCCGTTCGAGTCCAGCCCCCGGGTGCAGGGCTTCGCCTCCGGACTGTTCACCGACCCCAACGGTGACCCGGCCAACGGCCCGCCCGAGCAGCAGCGCAACAAGCTGCTGCACCTGCAGGACCAGATCAAGGTCGGGTTGACCGGCAACCTGGCCGACTACCGGTTCGTGTCGGCCTTCGGTGCCCCGGTCACCGGTGCGCAGATCGACAACCACGGATCGCCCACCGGCTACGCGGGCGCCCCCGGCGAGGCCGTCACCTTCGTCGACGCGCACGACAACGAGATCCTCTACGACGCCCTGGCGTACAAGCTGCCGCCGGGCACCGCGCTGCCGGACCGGGCCCGGATGCAGGTGCTCGCGCTGTCCCTGGTGGTGCTGGGTCAGGGAGTCGGCTTCGTCACCGCCGGCTCGGAGCGCCTGCGGTCGAAGTCACTGGACCGCAATTCGTACAACTCCGGCGACTGGTTCAACCAGATCCGGTGGGACTGCGCCGACGGCAACGGGTTCGGCATCGGGCTGCCGCCGGCGGCCGACAACCGCGACAAGTGGCCGTACGCCCAACCGCTGCTCGCCGACCCGGCTCTGGTGGCCGACTGCGCCGCCGTCGAGTTGTGCCACGGGCGGTACCTGGAACTTCTGCGGGTGGCGGCGTCCAGCCCGGTGTTCGCCCTGGGCACCCTGGAGGAGGTGCAGCGGCGGCTGTCGTTCCCGCTGTCCGGGGTGGACGAGACGCCGGGCGTGGTGACCATGCGGCTGGACGGCCGTGGCCTGGACCCCCGGTGGGCATCGGTCACCGTGGTGTTCAACGCGGTGCCGTCGGCGGTCACCCAGCGCGTGCCGGCGTTGCGCGGTGCGGCGCTCACGCCCCATCCGGTGCAGGCGCGATCCGTCGACCCGGTCCTGGCGACCGCCGCGTTCGACCCGCAATCGGGCACGCTGACCGTCCCGGCGCGCAGCGTGGCGGTGTTCGTCCAGGAGTCGACCGCGCCGCTCCCGCGATGAGGTGAGGGCCGCTTTCCGTTCGACTGGAAGCCCCATCCCGGGCGGGGTACATTGCTGGCCGTAAGTATTCATTAACTTCGTTGGACCAGGGTGGCGGATGGGGCACCCGGAGTCCAGCACGACGGCGACGACGGCCTGTTCGCGTCCCGGATACCTGTACCGCCCACCCTGGAGGAACCATGCCCGATGCCGTGGTCCACACCCCACCACCGGCAGCCGCCGGACCACCGCGACGACTCCCGCGCCTGCTGGCCTCCGCCGCTGTGGTGGCGACCATGCTCACCGGTCTCGCCGTGGCGTACACCGGATCCGCCCAGGCCGCGGTCGGCAGCCCGCTGATCAACGCCGCTACCGGGCAGTGCCTGGACGTCACGGGGCAGCAGAGCGCGCCGGGAACACCGGTCGGCGTCTACCAGTGCAACGGCCAGGCCAATCAGAACTGGGACTTCGCCGGCAACCAGCTGCGGGTCTACGAGGGCACCCCGATGTGCCTGGACATCCCGCAGGACAGCGCCGCCCCCGGCATCGCGATGCACATCTGGGGCTGCCACACCGGAGCCAACCAGCGGTGGGAACTCACCGCCAACGGCACCATCGTCTCCGCCCGCTCCGGCATGTGCCTGGCCGCCGTCGGCGCGGTCGTGCAGACCGCCGTCTGCACCGGCGCCGCCGCGCAGCGCTGGACCCGGACGGCGGGTGACGACACCGAGCCGCCCAGCGCTCCCTCGGGCCTGCGCACCACCGGCCTGACCTGCGAGCGGGTCAACCTGTTCTGGTCCGCCGCCACCGACAACGTCGGGGTGGCCTTCTACGACATCTACCACGACGGTCAGCTGATGACCTCGGTCAGCGGCTCGACCCTGTCCACCGCGCTGACCCTGGTGCCGGGCGCCAACTGGGGGATCTACGTCAACGCCCGGGACGCCGCAGGCAATGTGTCGCAGGCCAGTTCCACGCTGACGATCGAGGTCCCCCAGTGCGGGGACGACCCGGTGCCGCCCACCGCGCCGACGAATCTGGCCGCCACCGCCGCCGGGACCAGCGTCACCCTGACCTGGTCCGCCGCCACCGACAACATCGGCGTCACCGGCTACGACATCTTCCGGGGGGCCACCATCGTGGGCTCGGTGACCGGCACGGCGCTCAGCTTCACCGACAGCGGCCTGACCGCGAACACCAGCTACACCTACCAGGTGCAGGCCCGTGACGCGCGGAACAACCGCTCGCCGATGAGCGGCGCCGTCACCGTGCGCACCGCCGCCGCGTGCAACAACCCGGTCTGCTCGGTACGGGAGGTCGCCACCGACACCGACATCCCATGGGGCCTGGTGACGTTGCCGGACGGGTCGGTCCTGTACGCCCGGCGTGACGCGCACGACATCGTCCGCCTGGTCCCGAGCACCGGGGCCAAGAGCACGGTCGGCACGGTGCCGAACACGTCCAGCACCGATGGTGAGGGTGGGCTGATGGGTCTGGCGATCTCGCCGAGTTTCCTTACCGACCGGTGGTTGTACATCATGCACACCTCGCCGTCGGACAACCGGATCGTGCGGATGCGGGTGAACCCGGCGAACCGGTTGGA
>DASVVF010000337.1:0-2920 GCA_036386695.1 Catenuloplanes sp.
GTGCCCCGGCCTCCGGTGCCCCGGCCTCCGGTGCCCCGGCCTCCGGTGCCCCGGCCTCCGGTGCCCCGGCCGGGGCCAGCGCGTCCAGCGCGGCGCCCCACGGCTCCGGCCGCATCACCATGCCCGGCCCACCGCCGTACGGGGTGTCGTCCACCGTGCGGTGCACGTCCGAGGTCCAGCCGCGCAGGTCGTGCACGGCGAGGTCAAGCAGGCCCAGGGTGCGGGCCCGGCCGATCAGCGACAGCTCCAGCGGGGCCAGATAATCCGGGAAGATCGTGACGACGTCGACGCGCATCGACGCTCACAGGTCCAGCAGGCCGGCGGGCGGGTCGACGATCACCCGGCCGCCGGACAGGTCCACCTCCGGCACGATGGCCCGCACGAACGGGATCAAGGCCGTGCCCCCCTCCGGTCGACGCACCACCAGCAGGTCGGAGGCGGAGGTGTGGTCGATCCGGGCGATCTCGCCGACCGTCTCGCCGGCCACGGTCACGGCGGCCAGCCCGACCAGTTGATGGTCGTGGAACTCGTCCGGATCCTCCGGTGGCGCCACGTCGGCACTGTCGACGCACAACCCCACACCCCGCAGGACCTCGGCGGCATTGCGGTCGACGAAGCCCTCGAACACGGCGATCAGCCGACCCTGGTGCCAGCGGAACGACTCAAGGGTCAGGGTCGACGGCACCTCGACGCGGGCGCCCGCCGGCTCGGCGGGGCCGCCGGCCGCCCGCGCCGCCGGACCGGTGCTCCTACCGCGAACCGGGGCAACCTCGGTCGCGAACACTGATCCGGCGGCGAAGCGTGCTTCCGGCTCGTCGGTACGCACATCCACCAGTACCTCACCGCGGATGCCGTGCGGCCGACCGATGCGGCCGACAATGAGCTGCATCGCCTCAGTACGCGTCGACGATGTCGACCCGGATACCGCGGCCACCGATGGAGCCGATCACCTGCCGCAGCGCCTTGGCGGTGCGCCCGCCCCGCCCGATGACCGTTCCCAGGTCCTCGGGGTGGACGCGCACCTCCAGCCGCTTGCCGCGGCGGGAGTCGACAAGGCGTACCCGGACGTCATCGGGGTGATCGACGATGCCCTTGACGAGGTGCTCCAGCGCGGGCCGGAGCGCCCCGTCAGCCCTGGTTGCCGGCGCCGGCACCGGCCTGCTCCTCGGTCTGAGCCGGGGCCTGAGCCGCGGCATCAGCCTGTGCCGGGGCCTGAGCCGGGGTGGAGGTGTCCGCGGTGGCCTCGGCCGGAGCCGATGCCTGCGCCGGAGCCGCCTCAGCGGCCGCCGGCGCGGCGGTGTTCAGCGGAACGGGAGCCTCGACCTTGGTCTCCGCCCGCTTCTCCGCCTTCTTGGTGGGCTTGGTGGTCGGCTCGGCCAGCCCGGCGGCGGCCTTGGCCTCGGCCTCGTAGGCCGCCTGGCGGTTGGCCCGCTCCGGTGCCATCAGCAGCGGCGGCGGGGCCGGCAGACCCTTGAACTTCTGCCAGTCACCGGTCTTCTCCAGCAGGCGCTGGACTGCCTCGCTCGGCTGCGCGCCGACCGACAGCCAGTACTGCACCCGCTCGGACTTGACCTCGATGATCGAGGGGTGTTCCTTGGGCTGGTAAATGCCGACGTACTCGATCGCGCGGCCGTCACGCTTGGTGCGCGAGTCGGCGATGACGATGCGGTACTGCGGGTTGCGGATCTTGCCCATCCGCAGGAGCCGGATCTTTACGGCCACTGTCTGTTCGCTCCTGTTGCGATTCTCACCAACCCGCGAGGGCGGTGGGCGGGTAAGCAGACGGACCCCACGTGGGGTTATGGGACCGATGCTCCGTGGACTGGCGACGCGTCAGGGTTAGAGGGCGCCTGGCGCATGCCGGATACCAGCGGCCCATTCTGCCAGACGCCCGGCGGTCCCCACCAATCGCCCCACACATCCGCACCGGACCGGCCCTGGGCCCGCGCTGGGGGCGCGCCTGGGCCCGCGCCTGGGGGCGCGGCCGACGACGATGCCGCCGACCCGGCCCGGCAACGGGGACACCGCGCCCACCGACGCGAGGATCACCGTGGGCGGGCGGTGGGCCGGTCCCACCCGTCCGGCAGCGCGGTCGGCACCGGCCAGGACGGGTCGGGCTGGAAATCGCACCAGGTGCCGTCGAACGGGAACTCGCCCGCCTCGATCAGCTTGACGACCCGCTCCCCCTCGGCGCGGACGGCGGCCGCGTCGCCGACCCAGTAGTGCTCCGGGTACGCCAGCCGCTCGGTGAACTCCTCCTCGTCCTTCCACTGCCAGGCGAGGTCCGGGGCCACCACGATGTCGAGGTCCTGGTCGACGATGTCGACTCCGGCCACCGCACCGTCGTCCCACCGCACGGCCGGTTCCTCCAGGTTCACATACCACCCGGTGAACCGGCCGGCCGCGTCACGGAACCACCAGACCGAGTAGCCGGCGTCCGGCGGCAGCAGCTTCAGCACGCCCGGCCCCTGCCACGGCAACGACTGCACCCGGTACGCCAGTCCGATCCATTCGCTGAACGGCATCGCCCGCATACCGCGACCGTCCGCGGCGACCTCATGCGCCACCGGGGTGCCGGTGGCCAGCCACAACAGCAGGCCACGGGCGTCGTCGCCGACCACCCGGGCCGGGCGTACCCAGCCCAGCCGGTCGAAGCGGACGTTGCGGTGCAGGATCAGCCGACCGGTTTCGAAGCTCACGGCCACCGACCCTACCGACCAACGCCAGCCCGGCCCGTTCACCGCCCGCCCGGCTCCACCAGCGCCCGCCCGGCTTCACCAGCGCCCGCCCGGCTTGACCGGGCCGAGCGGGGCCGGTCAGCCGATGTCGCGCCGGCGCAGCCCGGCCATCCCGGCGGCGATCAGCGCCGCCGTCACGGCGAGCAGCCAGAGCACCGGGGGCGCCGAGAAGTCCACGCTGG
>DASVVF010000338.1:0-9791 GCA_036386695.1 Catenuloplanes sp.
GCGAAGGTCATCGCCCGGGGGAACGGCGAGCGCCGGGTGGCGCCCTGCCGGAACGCCGCGAGCGCCTCCTCGCGGATCCACGGCGCGGTGCTGTGCGCCGCGGCGGTGCCCAGGCCCCACAGGGCTCGGCCCCACCAGTCGCCCAGCGACGGCTCGTCGGTCCACTGCCGACCCAGGTTGAGCCGGTTGTGGAAGGAGCCGTCGGCGTGCTGCGCGTGGTTCAGGAAGGTCAGGTAACACTCGGCCAGCCGCAGCAGCTCGGGCGTCGGGTCGGGCTCCCGGCTGACCACCAGCAGCCCGCGGGACACGTCGTCGGTGCAGTAGCCGTGTTCCCGGCGTACGACGGCGTTGCGGGCGTGCTCGAACAGCCCGGTGTCGTCACTGAGTCGACGCAGGTGCGCGAAGCTGAGGATGGGGGTCGGATGCCGGTCCGGCGGCGGCAGGGTACGGGCCGCCATGGTGGGCGCGGCGGTCACGCGGGTGCCGCCATCGCAGCCGGGGCGCGGACCGCGAGCAGCTCCCGGGCCAGTGCCGAATAACGCCCGGCGACGGCCGGCCAGAGCAGGGTCGGGGCCACCGCCCGGGTACGGGCGGCGAAGGTCTCCCGCAGGGTCGGCTCGGTCAGGATCCGGCGTACCGCCCGGGCCAGCGCGGCCGCGTCCTGGTGCCCGACCAGCAGGCCGGGCCCGTCGGCGAGCAGTTCCACGGCGTGCGGGAACGGGGTCGCGACCACCGGTACGCCGGCCGCCACCGCCTCCACCAGAACGCCGGAGGTGACCTGTTCGCGCGAGTCGTAGGGCAGCAGCACCACATCGGCGGAGCGGATCAGCCGGGTCAGCGCGTTCTGGTCGTGGTAGACGCCGTCGTAGCGGACCGCGTCGGTGACGCCGAGTTGCGCGCCGAGTTGCTGCAGTCCGGCGCGGTACGTGTCACCGTGCTGCTCGAGCACCTTGGGGTGGGTCCGTCCGGCGATGGTGTACGTCGGCGCCGGGTCGAGGTCCTGCACCAGGGCCAACGCCCGCAGCGCCCATTCGATGCCCTTGCCCGGCCCGAGCAGCCCCCAGGTCAGCAGTTGCGGGCGGGCGTGCCGGTCGACCGGCGTGCTGGCGTGGTTGACGGTGCCGTGCGGGATCACGCTGACCTTGGCCGGGTCGACCGTGTAGCCGACCAGCAGCCGGTCGCGGGCGGTGCCGGTCATGGTGACGATCGCCCCGGCGGCGCTGACGATCTCCTCCAGCAGAGCGCGCTGGCTGGCGCTGGGGTGGGCCAGCACGGTGTGCAGGACGACGATGCTGGGGACCTTGAGCCGGCGCAGCAGCGGCAGCACCTCCTGGCCGTCGCGGCCGGGGTAGATGCCGTACTCGTGCTGGATGACGGCGACGTCGTAGTTGTTCAGGGCCGCCGCGGCGGCCCGCCAACCCGCCGTGCCCTGCGCCGACCAGGTGTGCACCACGCCGGCGGGTGGGGCGTCGTGGTCGGGTGTACTGGTCACCCGGACGATCCCACGGGCGCTCTCGGGGGCGAGGTGGGAGGCCAGCGCCGAGTTGAACGTCGCCAGGCCGCACCGGGTCGGCGGGTGCGTGCTGAGAAAGCCATACGTGATCATGCCGTGCCTTCCGGTCATCGGCCGCGCCCGGGTGAACAGACGCTGACCTCACGCGGTATAGACGCCCCCCAGTGTGCGTAACAGGTGGGCGAGCCCGCGCTGACCGCCGCCTCGCGGCACACCTGGCCTGCGCGAACAACTGCCGGATGCTCCCGGTCTTGCAATCACGGCGAGCTTATCAGCCGGGGGATTCAGTGCGTTAGTTCCTGATAAACACGCACATAATCCCGCACCATCCGGGCGGCGCTGAAGCGCTCCCGGGCCCGCTGGGCGCACCGCCCACGGTCGATGGTGTCGATCCGCGCCACCGCCGCGACGGCCTGCTCCGTGGTGTCCACGAGGAACCCGGTGACCTCCTCATCGACCACTTCCGGCATGGAACCCCGGCGGAAGGCCACCACCGGTGTCCCACACGCCATCGACTCCACGACGGACAGTCCGAACGGTTCGGCGAACTCGATGGGGTGCAGCAGGGCGGCGCTCGCGCCGAGGATGTCGGCGCGCTGCCGGGGGCCGACGGAGCCCAGGTACCGCACCCGCTCGCCGTCGATGTGCGGGGCCACCAGGTCGGCGAAGTACTCCTCGTCCTGGATGATGCCGCAGATGGTCAGCTCCCGGCCGCTGCGCCGGGCGATCTCGATAGCGGTATGCGTCCCCTTGTCCGGATGGATTCGCCCGAACGCCACCAATCCGGGCCCACCGTCCGGCCGCAGCGGTAGCGCGTCCAGGTCGATGCCGTGGTAGACGGTGGCCAGGTAGTCCAGTTGCGGCGACCGGTCGGCGTCGGAGATCGACACGTACGCGGAGCGGGCCTGGGCGTACGCCGGCAGGATCCGGGGGCCGGAGAAGCCGTGGATGGTGGTCAGCATCGGGGCGCGGCAGAACTCGGAGAAGGCCAGGGGCAGCCAGTCGAGGTGGCTGTGCACCAGGTCGAACTCGCCGGAGCGGGACAGCGCGTGGGCCACGTGCAGGGCTTCGGCGATGCGGCCGTCCACGGTGGGGTCCTCGGCGTAGCCCCGGGGGCAGACGCCGTCGAGCTTGGCCGCGGTGACCGAGTCGAGGGTGGCGAACAGCGTCACGTCGATGCCGGTGGCCACCAGCCCTTCGGCGAGCAGGCCGGTGACCAGCTCCCAGGGGCCGTAGTGCAGCGGCGGGGTGCGCCAGGCCACCGGGCCCAGCAGCGCCACCCTCACCGGGACCGGACGGTGAACGGCCCGGTGGTGGTCCGGAAACTGATCGACAGCGGCATGGGGCTCAGCCTACGGCCGAGGGCCCTGGTAACGGTGCAGGTCAGCGGCGGGTCACCCGGGGGGAATCACCCGACCGGACGGCTCAGGAGCGGGCCTTGTCGCGGGTGGCGATGTCGGCCATCCGGCGTAGTGACTCGACGTTGCGACGGTGCAGCACCAGATCGTTGAGCTTGGTCTGCGCCCAGCGCAGCGGGCCGGCGGCGAACTCCTCCACCATGGTGACCCGGGTCGCGCCGCTGCCCACCGGCTCCAGTCTGAAATGGATCATGGCTTCGCCGAGCGGCCAGAGGCCGGCCCGGACGCTCAGTTCCCGATTCTCCTGGCAGGACACGACGGTGGACTTGTCGTGCAACGACAGCGGCCACGGGCCCGCCTTGTGATGCAGTTCGGCGCCGGGCGCCGGCCAGTGCGGGTCGACGTCGCGGATGTGCACCGTCCCGACGACCCAGTCGCTGTAGCTCCAACCGTCCGACAGGACGGCGAAGACCTTTTCCGGGGGGGCTTCGATCACACGCTCGACAACGGCCACGGTGGGGCAATACCCGGCCGCCGGCGACTCTAACAAACCCCGAACCGGGACGAGGAGAAGTCGTTGATCATGCGGTTAACGGGGATCATCGAGGGGTACCCAGCGGCCATGCGGGTTCTCGGAATCAACGCCATTTTCCACGACCCGGCAGCGGCCCTGGTCGTCGACGGCCACGTCGTGGCCGCGGCCGAGGAGGAACGGTTCAGCCGGCGCAAACACGGCAAGCGCCCGGTGCCGTTCTCCGCCTGGGAGCTGCCGGAACTGGCCGCCGCCTGGTGCCTGGACAGCGTCGGGCTGCGGCCCGGTGACCTGGACGCGGTGGCGTACTCCTTCGATCCGGGGCTGTGCCGCGACGCGGCCGAGCTGGGCCTGAACGACCCCTGGGACTGGCTGCGGGTCGACTACGCCCGGCGGGCCCCGCAGTTCCTCGCCGCCGCGCTGCCCGGACTGGACCCGGACATCGTCCGGTTCGTCCCACACCACGTCGCCCACGCCGCGTCCGCCGGCCTGGCGGTGCCGCCCGACGGCGGCGACACCGGCGTGCTGGTGCTCGACGGTCGTGGCGAGGTGGCCAGCCACCTCGGCGGCGTCTACCGCGACGGCCAGCTGGAGACCCTCGCCTCGCAGGAACTGCCGCACTCGCTCGGCCTGCTCTACGAGGACCTGACCCGGCATCTGGGTTTCCTGCACTCCAGCGACGAGTACAAGGTGATGGCGCTGGCCTCCTACGGTCAGCCGCGGTTCCTGCCGATGCTGCGGGAGCTCGTGCACACCGACGCGGCCGGTGGCTTCCGGGTCGAACGCATCGACTGGGGGGCGATGGCCAAGGCGCGCACCGCCGACGGCGAGATGACCGACCAGCACGCCGACCTGGCCTCCAGCGTGCAGGTCCGGCTGGAAGAGGTGCTGCTGGAGCTGGCCCGGTGGGTCCACGACGCGGCCGGCGGCCCCAGGACCCTGGCGATGGCCGGTGGCACCGCGCTCAACTGCGTGGCCAACGCCCGGATCGCCGCCGAGGGGCCGTTCGAACGGGTCTGGGTGCAGCCGGCGGCCGGCGACTCGGGCACCGCGCTCGGCGCGGCCCTGCACGTGGCCCGCACCATGGGCGCCCTCGAGCCGATGCTCGGGGCGGATCTGGGCCGGGGCTGGAGCGACGACGAGCTGGAAGCCGAACTGCGGCGCGCCGGCCTGCCGTACAGCCGGCCCGACTCGATCGCCGCCGAGACCGCCCGGGTGCTGGCCGACAACGGCATCGTCGCCTGGTACCAGGGACGCAGCGAATACGGCCCCCGCGCGCTGGGTCACCGGTCCCTGCTCGCCCACCCGGGCGACGCCCACACCACCGCCCGCATGAACGACGTCAAGGGCCGCGAGCAGTTCCGCCCGATCGCCCCGATGGTGCGCGCGGAACGCTTCGACGACATCTTCGAAGGCGTCTTCCCCAGTCGGTACATGCTCTTCGTGCACCGGGTCAAGCCGCAGTGGAAGGACCGCATCCCGGCCGTCGTCCACGTCGACGGAACCGCCCGGGTGCAGACCGTGCACGCCGACACCGCCCCACTGGTCGCCGCGATGCTGGCCGAGTTCGAGAAGCTCACCGGCCTGCCGGTGGTGGTGAACACCTCGCTGAACACCGCCGGCCGCCCGATGGTCGACACCCCCCGCGAGGCGATGGAGCTGTTCGGCTCGGCCCCGGTTGACCTGTTGGCCCTCGGTCCCTTCGCGGTGCACCGGGCCCGGGCCTTCGGCGGCAGTTCCTGATGGCGCCCCATGGGGGCAGCGCCGGGCCGACCCCCACCGGCCCCACCCGCAGCGGCCCGGCCGGAATCAGCATCGTCGTGCCGACCCTCGGCCGCCCCAGCCTGGCCACCCTGTTGCGCGCTCTGGCGCAGGCGGACCCGGTGGGCGTCCCCGTGGAGGTCCTGCTCGTCGACGACCGGCCGGACCACCGCGCCGAACTCGCCGTCCCGCCCGGGTTGCCGGTCAAGGTCCTCACCGGCGGGGCGGCCGGCCCCGCGGCCGCCCGGAACACCGGTTGGCGGGCCGCCCGCCACGAGTGGGTGGCGTTCCTCGACGACGACGTGGTGCCCGACCCCGACTGGCTGCGGCGGCTGACCGCCGACCTCACCGTGCCGCGACACGTCGGCGGGTCGCAGGGGCGGGTGCGGGTCCCGCTGCCGGCCGGGCGCCGGCCCACCGACTGGGAACGCTCGACCGCCGGGCTCGCCGACGCCCAATGGATCACCGCCGACATGGCGTACCGGCGGGCGGCCCTGGCCGACGCCGGCGGCTTCGACGAGCGGTTTCCACGCGCCTACCGGGAGGACGCCGAGCTGGCGTACCGGGTGCGCCGGGCCGGTTGGCGGCTGGTGCGCGGGGCCCGGGCGATCACCCACCCGGTCCGGCCGGAGGGCCCGTGGATCAGCGTACGGACGCAGCGCGGCAACGCCGACGACGCCCTGCTGCGCCGCCTGTACGGCCCCGGCTGGCGAACTGTCCTGGACATCCCACCCGGCCGGCGGCCCTGGCACGTGGCGACCACCGCGACCGGTGCGGCCGCGGTGTTCTGCGCCGCCACCTCGACGCGTCGCCGGGACCGGCCGGCCCGCCGGGCGGCCGCCGTGGTCGCCGGCGCCGGCTGGGTGATCCTGACCACGCGGTTCATCGCCGCCCGGGTGAAGCCGGGACCGCGCACCACGCGGGAGCTGACCACGATGGCGGTGACCAGCGTCCTCATCCCGCCGGTGGCCAGCGTCCACTGGCTACGCGGCTGGTGGCGGGCGCGCGGAGCACGCCCGTTGGCCGGGCCGAGATGATGTTTACTTCTCCAACGCCCGGGCAACCCAGCGGCGTGCTTCACCACCAGAACGGCCGCCGGAACGGGGTTAGCCTGTTCGACGCTGTCCTGTTCGACCGGGACGGCACTCTGGTGCACGACGTTGCCTACAACGGCGACCCCGACAAGGTTGAGGTGGTGCCGGGCGCCCGGGCGGCCCTCGACCGCCTGCGGGCCGCCGGACTGCGGCTGGGAGTCGTGACGAACCAGTCCGGAATCGCCCGGGGCCACTTCACCCCCGAGGACATGGGGCGGGTCCACGCCCGGATCGAGGAACTGCTCGGGCCGTTCGACACATGGCAGGTGTGCCCGCATGACGAGCAGGCAAACTGCGGATGCCGAAAACCAGCCCCGGGGATGATCCGGTCCGCCGCCGCGGCGCTGGGCACCACCGCGGCCCGGTGCGTGGTGGTCGGTGACATCGGTCGGGACATCGCGGCGGCCGGCGCGGCCGGCGCCGCCGCCATCCTGGTTCCGACCCCGGTGACCCGGGCCGAGGAGGTCGCCGCCGCCCCGGTCGTCGCCGGCGATCTGAGCGGCGCCGTCGAGATGATCCTGCGCCGCCAGCGACTCGTGGGCGGGCCGGACAGCGGCGCGGTCGCCGACCGGCCCCGCCGCCGCTGTGTGCTGGTGGCCCGGCCCGACTCCGTGGGCGACGTGCTGGTGACCGGCCCGGCGATCCGGGCGGTGGCCGCCGGCGCCGACCGGGTGGTGCTGCTCTGCGGCCCCCGCGGGCGGGCCGCCGCCGAACTGCTGCCCGGCGTCGACGAGATCATCGAGTGGCGACTGCCGTGGATCGACCCGCAGCCCGCCCCGATCGACCGCGCCGAGGTCGACCGGCTGATCGAGCGGATCGCCGCCGCCGGTGCCGAGGAGGCGGTCGTCTTCACCTCCTTCCACCAGTCGGCGTTGCCGTTGGCCCTGGTCCTGCGGATGGCCGGGATCGGCCGGGTCTCGGCGATCAGCGACGACTATCCCGGCTCGCTGCTCGACGTACGGCACCGCGTCCCGGCCGGCATTCCAGAAGCCGAGCGGGCGCTGTCGCTGGCCACGGCCGCCGGCTTCACCCTGCCCGCCGGCGACGACGTCAACCTGCGGTTACGCGCCGACCTGCTGAGCGGCGACCCGCTGATCGCGCAGCCCGGCTACGTGGTCGTCCATCCCGGCGCCTCGGTGCCGGCCCGCGCCTGCCCGCCGGAGCAGTGCGAGCAGATCGTCAAGGCACTCACCGCCGCCGGGCACCGGGTCGTGGTCACCGGCGGACCGGGCGAGCGGGAACTCAGCGCCCGCGTCGCCGGCGACGCGGGCGTCGACCTCGGTGGCCGGACCTCGCTAGCCGGGCTCGCCGCGGTGATCGCCGGCGCCGACTGCGTGGTCGTCGGCAACACCGGCCCGGCGCACCTGGCCGCGGCCGTGGGCACCCCGGTGGTGAGCCTGTTCGCCCCCACCGTCCCGTTCGGACAGTGGGGGCCGTTCCGGGTGCCGTGGGTACGGCTCGGCGACGCCGCCGCGGGCTGCCGGCAGACCCGCGCGACAACCTGCCCGGTACCCGGGCACCCGTGCCTGTCCGACATCGCACCGCAGCGCGTCGTCGACGCGGTCCACCTGCTCGGCGCCCGCCGTACCACCCCGGCGGCCGCGTCGGGCCGCACCGGAGGCAGCGCGTGAACATCCTGCTCTGGCACGTGCACGGTTCCTGGACGACGTCGTTCGTGCACGGCAAACACCGCTATCTGATCCCGGTCACCGCCGACCGCGGCCCGTACGGGCTGGGCCGGGCGCGCACCTTCCGGTGGCCCGAGACGGCCGAGGAGGTCACCCCGGACCAACTCGCCACCGAGCAGGTCGACCTGCTCATCGTGCAACGGCCCGAGGAGGTGGAACTGGCGCGGCGCTGGCTGGGCCGGCAGCCCGGGGTCGACCTGCCGACCGTCTACGTCGAGCACAACACCCCCAAGGGCGACGTGCCCGACAGCCGCCACCCGATGGCCGACCGCGACGACCTGCGGATCGTGCACGTGACCCACTTCAACGAGCTGTTCTGGGACACCGGGGCCACCCGCACCGCCGTGATCGAACACGGCATCGTCGAACCGTCCGCCCGGTACACCGGTGAGCTGGACCGCCTCGCGGTGGTCACCAACGAGCCGGTACGCCGCTGGCGGGTCACCGGCACCGACCTGATGCCGCGCTTCGCCGCGCTGGCCCCGCTGGACGTGTACGGCATGGGCATGGCCGGGCTGGGTGAGCGGTTGGGCCTCGGGCCGGACCGGTTGCGCGCGTACGACGACCCGCCGCAGGCCCGGATGCACGATGAGGTCGGCCGCCGCCGGGCATATCTGCACCTGTGCCGGTGGACCTCCCTGGGGCTGAGCCTCATCGAGGCGATGACGATCGGCATGCCGGTCGTGGCGCTGGCCACCACGGAGGCGATCGCCGCCGTACCGACCGACGCCGGGGTGCTGTCCACCCGCGTCGACACCCTCGTCGAGGCCGCCCAGTGGCTGCTCGACGAACCCGAGGCGGCACGCCGGCTCGGCGCCCGCGCCCGGGAGGTGGCGCTGGCCCGCTACGGCCTGGACCGGTTCCTCGCCGACTGGGACCGACTGTTGGAGGAGGAGCTATGCGCATCGCGATGATCTCCGAGCACGCGAGTCCGTTGGCCGCTCTGGGCGGTCACGACGCCGGCGGGCAGAACACCCACGTGGCGGAGCTGTCGGCCGCCCTCGCCGAGATCGGCCACGACGTGCGCGTGTACACCCGCCGCGACTCACCGGACCTGCCGACCATGGTGATGATGGGCGGGGTCGCCGTCGTGCACGTGCCGGCCGGTCCGCCGGAGCCGATACCCAAGGACGAGCTGCTGCCGTACATGGGCGAGTTCGGTCAGTGGCTGGTGGCCCAGTGGCGCGGCGGCGAGTGGTCGCCGGCGGTGGCCCACGCGCACTTCTGGATGAGCGGGCTGGCCGCGGTGACCGCCGCCCGGCAGTGCCAGATCCCGGTGGTGCAGACCTTCCACGCGCTGGGCACCGTCAAGCGCCGCCACCAGGGGGCGATGGACACCAGCCCGGCGCAGCGGGTCGGCTACGAGCGGGCGCTGGGTCGGGCCGTCGACCGGGTGATCGTGCAGTGCCAGGACGAGGTCGGCGAGCTGCTGCGCCTCGGCGTCCCCCGGTCCCGGATGGCCATGGTTCCCTCCGGTGTGGACAGTGACCGGTTCACGCCGGACGGGCCGGTGATGCCCCGCGACCCGGACCGGCCACGGATCCTGTCGGTCGGCCGGCTGGTGGAGCGCAAGGGGTTCGGCGACATGATCCGCGCCCTGCGCTACGTTCCGGGCGCCGAGTGCGTGCTGGTGGGCGGGCCGCCGGAGGCCGAGCTGGCCGCGGACCCGTACGCCCGCCGGCTGCGCGCGCTGGCCGAGCAGTGCAAGGTCGCCGACCGGGTACGGCTGGTCGGCGCGGTCCCGCAGGCGGACATGCCGCGCTGGTACCGCTCGGCCGACGTGCTGGCCGCCACCCCCTGGTACGAACCGTTCGGGCTGACCCCGCTGGAGGCCATGGCCTGCGG
>DASVVF010000339.1:0-11543 GCA_036386695.1 Catenuloplanes sp.
ACCGCCACGGCCCTCGCCACGGCGGTGAAGAACCGGCTCAAGCGCATGCAGTACCGCCACGACCTTGTCGACGGCTACCTCGCCGGCACTGGGCTATCCCCACCAACCCCGCCCAGACCCTGACCCCGAAAGGTGTCTAGCCGTGCGGGACCCGGTCCGGGGTGCCGCCGCGGCGGCCCGCATCAGCGGTTCGACCGCGGTGACCCGGTTGGATCTCGCCGCCTTGGATTCGGTCCGGTCGGCCGCCGCCGAACTGACCGCCGAGTATCCGGGGATCGACCTGCTGATCAACAATGCGGGTGCGTGGTCGGCCACCCGGGCCGAGACCCGCGATGGATTCGAGGTGCAGTTCGGCGTGAATCATCTCGGACACTTCGCGTTCACCGGTCTGGTACTCGGCGCCATGCTGACCACGCCCGGTTCGCGGATCGTCACGGTGAGCAGCGTGAGCCACCGCGCCGGCGCGGTGGACATTGGCGACCTGCCGATGCTGCGGACCTACCGACACACCGCGGCGTACGCGCGATCCAAGCTGGCGAACCTGCTGTTCGCGTTCGAGCTGCAGCGCCGGTTGGCGCGAGCCGGTGCGGCGACGGCGTCGCTGGCCGCCCATCCCGGGGGCGTCTGGACCGGGCTGTTCCGCGGCGCGAACCCGGCGTTGCTCGTGCACACCCTGGGCCGCCTGGTCACACAGTCCCCCGAGCGGGGCGCGCTGCCCACTCTTCGAGCCGCGACGGACCCTGCGGCCACAGGCGGCCAGTACTACGGTCCGGCTGGGATCGGCGAGCTGAGAGGCGCCCCGAAACTCGTCCGGGCCAGCGTCAAGGCGCACGACCGGGCCGTGGCCCGACAGTTGTGGGTGGAGTCGGAACGGCTGACCGGCGTCGCGTACGGGCCGACCCTACGACCGGCCTGAACCACCGGGCCGGCCCCCCGCTGCAGACAGACGTCGTCGTCGCGGTGCCGGCGCGGCCGGCCCTGGCCGGCGGGCTCGGGGACGTATGGGAGTTGTGTAGGCCGCGGTCATAGGCTGCTTGCCGACGGGGTCGTTGCGACTCCTGCCGATGTGCCCGGCCTATCAGGAGTGACCATGGACCACCTGCTTGTCGCGGCGACCGGAGGTGCTGGGTGACCATGGTGGACATGCCGCACCGGTCGCGCCTTGCCACCTGGGTCGCACTCGTCGCGCTACCACCTGCCCTGCTGGCCGCGGGGTGCGACGCCGCCCGCACACCGTCCGGTAATGCCGCCGCTCCGGCAGCCTCCGGTAGTGCCGCCGCTCCGGCAGCCTCCGGTAGTGTCGCCGCTCCGGCAGCCTCCGGTAGTGTCGCCGCCCCCGCAGCCTCCGGTAGTGTCGCCGCTCCGATCGCGACCACGCCACCGGTGACGAAGGCGGCCCTGACGGCGGCGGATGGCGGCAACCTCAAGGCGTGCTCCGACGGCGAGTGCGAGGTCATCGTCGAGTCGGGCGACTCCCTGCCGAACGCCAGCGGCATGGGCGCCGCCAAGGTCACAGTGCGGGACGGCCAGGTGACTGTCGCCACGGCGAACGGCCCCAACTCCAGCACGGTGAGCGGCACCAAGGGCGTCAACCTGCAAATCGGAGGCCAGCTTTTCGTGGTAGTCGATGTCCAGGGCGGCCAGGCGGTCCTGCGGATGAGTGAGAGCTGATTTCAGTCGCCTCAGCGAATTCCCGACGCGGCGGGTACCCGCCGCGTCCGGGGTTTGGCACGAGGGTTGGTCGCGACAGTCCACACCGGATGCGCAGACCATATCAGCGGAAATGCAACATGAGCATCTCTGACTACGGTGGGTGACGGGCGGGTGGAGGTTCCCGTGCTGTCGGTTCAGGTCTTCAGCACCGCCGAGCACCGCCGAGCACCGCCGAGCTGCGCCGGCCCGGACCCGCCACCTCGGCAACAGCGGCGTGATGGCGGGCCACCCGAGCGGCCCGCCATTCCTTACGCGATCATGCGGCCCGCTCGGCCGTACCGCGCTCCACGCAGAACTCGTTGCCCTCCGGGTCGCCCATGACGACCCAGCCCGTGCCATCGGGGCGGCGCTGGCCGTCGACGATCGTCGCGCCGATGGTGAGCACCGCAGCGCCCGTCGGCGGAGGGGCACTGCAGCGCCCGTCGGCGGAGGGGCACGGCAGCACGCGGGTTGACACGGGTGCGCCGAGGGGGCAATAGTAAACCGTATGGTTCACCGTCAGTTTGCGGCCCTGGGCGACCCGACCCGCCTGGCCATCGTCGAACGGCTCGCTCGCGGGCCGACGTCCGCCGGCGACCTCGCGGCGCCGACGACGCTGTCGCTGCCTGCCGTCCTCAAGCACGTCCGCGTGCTCGAGGAGGCGGGCCTGGTGACGACCGTCAAACGCGGCCGCGTGCGCGAGTGCCAGCTGCGTGACGACGCGCTCGTCGCCGTGGCCACGTGGACCGCACAGCAGCAGGCGCTCTGGTCGACCCGGCTGGACGCTCTCGGCACCCTCCTGGAGGACACGTGACCACCGCCCCGCTTCTGTCATTCGACCTCGACCGCACCTACCCCGCGCCGCCCGAGCGGGTCTGGGCCGCCTTCACCCGCGCCGACCTGCTGGAACGTTGGGTCTGCCCCGACCCGGACTGGCGCGTGTCGACCTGCGAGGTCGACCCCCGCGCGGGCGGGGGCTACCGGCTGCGTTTCGGCCCCCGCCCGGCCGGCGACGCGTACAGCGAGACGGCGACCTTCGCGGTCTTCGAGCCCGTGGAACGCCTCGTGCTGGACGTGCTCACCTCGGGCGAGGACATGGCCGAGAGTTCCCGCTGCACGGTGCTGCTCCTGCCGGTCGACGGCGGGACCCGGCTCGAGCTCACGGTCGAGGGCCTGTCGGACGCGCAGACGGCGGAGCACATGCGGGTGGGCTGGCAGTGGTGCCTGGAGGGTATCGCCGGGCAGCTCGACGCCGCAGCCTGAGCACGCGGTCTCGGACACCCGGCTCGCCGACGACGCCGCCCAGACGGCACGGGCCGGTGCTGTCAGCGTGACCGCTCGCGGCGAGGTGTCGGCACTCGTGGCGGCATCCCGCCCGCCCGGTCCGTTCATGGTCGTCGCCGCCGGGCGGGCCGGGGCCAGCATCACGACATGGCCGCTGCCCCGCAGCCCTCGTCGCGACCTGTTTCGCATGATCCGTCGTCGTTGGGATCGAGTCCGCTGTACGGGTTCCCGACGCCGAACTGGCCGCCTCGATGATCTCCCGGCCCATCGAGGTCCCCGCAGCCCACGAACAGCTACGCTTGGCGCTCGGCCGCTCCGGCACACCACAGATGGTGCTGCGGCCCGGATACGGACAACCCGGCCGTCCGACCCCACGCCGACCCGTCGCCGACGTACTCGACCTCTGTTGACCTGCTCGACCTCTGCTGACCTGGCGGCGCAGCGGCCAGCGGTTGCCCGCGACGGCTGTGCCCGGCACACCTGTTCGCCACGGCGGCCGTTCGGCACCCAGGCGGCGCCGGAGCCGGACAGTTGCCGGACACGACGCGTGTGCACCAGCCAACCGCTTACCCGGCGGGTCAGGAGTCCCAGCGTGAGCAGCAAGAAGAGCACAGGTAAGGGTACGAGGAAGACGCCGGCCCGGGAACCGGCCGACGCGCGGGCCGGACGGACGGCCCGGCTGCCGCGTGCGGTCTACGAGACCGAGCTGTTCCGGCTGCAGGCGGAGCTGGTCAAGGTGCAGGAGTGGGTACGGGTGGAGGGCGCCCGGCTGGTGGTGATCTTCGAGGGCCGCGACGCCGCCGGCAAGGGCAGTGCCATCAAACGGGTCAACGAGTACCTCAACCCGCGCATCGCGCGGATCGCCGCGTTGCCGGCGCCCACGGAACGTCAACGGTCGCAGTGGTACTTCCAGCGTTACGTCGAGCAGTTGCCCGCCGCCGGGGAGATCGTGCTGTTCGACCGCAGCTGGTACAACCGGGCCGGGGTCGAGCGGGTCATGGGTTTCTGCACCGACGCGGAGTACCAACGGTTCCTGCACCAGTGCCCGGTCTTCGAACGGCTGTTGGTGGAAGACGGCGTGCTCTTGCGCAAGTACTGGTTCTCGGTCAGTGACGCCGAGCAGCAACGGCGGTTCGCCTCCCGGCTGCAGGACCCGATGCGCCGGTGGAAACTGTCGCCGATGGATCTTGAGTCGGTTACCCGGTGGGAGGACTACTCCCGGGCCAAGGACGAGATGTTCGCCCGCACCGACCTGCCGGACACCCCGTGGTACGACGTCGACAGTGACGACAAGCGACGGGCCAGGATCAACATGATCGCGCATCTACTCTCGACCGTGCCGTACTACGACGTGCAGCCACCGCCGTTGCGGCTGCCGACGCGGCCACCTTCGGGTGGCTACCAGCGGCCGCCGCTGGAGACCACCACCTACGTGCCCGACCACGCCGCCGGCCTGCTCGGCACCGGATGACCGCGGCACTTGCCGGCGGCCGCGCCCTGCGCGGGCTTCCGTCGTCGAAGGCCGACGACCACCACGGCCCGACGGGACATTCCGCGGCCGATCCGCCCCGATGGAAATAACCCACCGCCGAGGGGTCGAGCGCACTGGGCCACCAATCGTAAGATGTGCGGGTGCCACCTACCGAAGGTGCAGAGCAACGCGTCGCACCGGGAGAGCAACGAGAACGCCGGGCGGACGTACCGGACCCGCACATGGACGCCCCCGACGACAGTGCCCGGTCGCGGGAGCGCGAGGCGGACGAACGCGACGCCCGAACCGACGTTCGCGACGAGCGCGCCGCTGAACGCGACCGGCAACTCGACCGACGTGAGCGGGCCCTGACCGCCCGGCTGGAACGCCTGGACGCCCAGCAACAGTGGGCGGACAGCCGCCAGGAGATGGCCGATGAGCGCGAAAATGATCTCAACCTACGGCGCGGCGCGCTCGACGAACGGGAGGCCGCCATCGGCATGCAGGAATGGTTGTTACGGCGGCAGCCCGCCAACCCGAAGCACCGGCACGAGACCTCCGATTGACCGGAACGGGGAGCCACGTTTCTGACCGACCCCCCAACCTGACTAGGGCAGGCCTCTGACCACCTGGTCCTGGACGCGACCAGGTTCGCGCAGTTCGACGGCGAGGTCAGCCTGGTAGTCAACGCCGCTCCCGGGTCCACTGCCGGCATCGGCCCGATGACCGTCAAGGCGATCCCCGAGGCCCAGCGGATCGGTCGGCGGGAACTCCCGGCGCAGCCGCTCGCCGATCTGTTCGGCCGGCACCGGCTGGGTGAAGTAGCAACCCTGCGCGGATTGGTACCCGATCCGGCGTAGCTGCTCCGCCTGTTGGCGTGTCTCCACGCCTTCCGCGACGACGTGCAGACCGAGCACGTGCGCCATCTGCAGGACGGCGGCGGCGACGGTCGGGTGGGTGGTCACCACCGCCTGGGTGAAGGAGCGGTCGAGCTTCAGCTGATCCACGGGGCAGTTCTGCAGCAGCGTGAGACTCGATTGGCCGGTGCCGAAGTCGTCGAGGGCGATCCGGACACCCATGTCCCGCAGCGCTCTCAGGTTGACGACCGAGTCGCCCAGCTCCAGGACGGTCGTCTCGGTGACCTCGACCACCACCCGTTCCGGCGCGATTCCGGTCTCCGCCAGGGTGGCCGCCACGTCGCCGGCGAATCCCGGCTCCCGCAGCTCGCGGGCGGACACGTTGACGTTGAGAATGCCCGCAGCCGCCGCGCCGTGCTCGGCCGACCAGGCGGCGAGTTGGCGGCACGCCTGGCGGATGATCCAACGGCCCAGCGGGACGATCAGTCCGTTGCGTTCCGCCAGCGGGATGAACTGGCTGGGCGGCAACGTGCCGAACACCGGGTGCGTCCACCGGACGAGCGCCTCCGCGCCGGTGGTCCGGGGCACGCCTTCGAGGGTGACGATCGGCTGGTACAGCAGGAAGAACTCCTCCATGATGATGGCCTGGCGCAGCTCGGCACCCAACTGGGCGTGGTTCGCCACCGCTCCAGCCATGCCGGGCTGGTACGGCAGGTAGCGGTTGCCACCGAGATTCTTCGCGGCGTACATCGCGATGTCAGCGTGGCGTAGCAGGTCGCTGGGCTCGTCGCCGGTGCAGCCGCCGGCTATGCCGATGCTCGCCCGGATCAGCAGGTCATGACCCTGGGCGACGACCGGCGCCGCCAACGCCGAGATGATCCGTTCCGCCGTCGCCGCGGCTCCGGCCGGCTCGGCGCCGTCGAGGATGACCACGAATTCGTCGCCGCCGAGGCGCGACACGGTGTCGGTCCCGCGCATGCAGGTGGTCAGCCGCTGCGCCACTTCGATGAGCAGGACGTCGCCGGTTTCGTGACCCAGGTTGTCGTTGACGGCCTTGAAATCGTCGAGGTCGATAAGGGCCACGCTGACGGCCCGGTGCCCAGGGACGCCCAGCGCCTGCTGCAGGCGTTCGTTGAACAGCCGACGATTCGGTAACCGGGTCAGCGTGTCGTGGGTCGCGCCGTGGTGCAGGCGTCCCAGTAGCCGCCGGTTGTCCTGGAAGGCGGTGATCTGCCGGAACACGACCAACCCGGTCAGCGCCACGGCCACCGCGCCGATCACCCGGGCGTCCTGCCCGGGTGACCAGAGCTGCACCATCAGCAGCGCGTCCACGGCGGCCACGGCCAGATACGGCAGGGCGCTGAACGGGCGCTGACCCACACCTGCGGCGGGCTCCGGGCGGTTCTGTCCCGCGTTGCGTTGCCGTTCCCCGGCCCAGGTCGCGATGAACAGCACCGCTGGAACGCTCACCTGCGTGCACATCAGGTAGGGCCGGTCGGCCAGATACTGTTGCGGCAGGGAAGCGACGCTGCCGAGCAGGATGGCCCAGGCCAGCAGCCGCAGCGCGGACTTGTCGATGAAGGCGAAGCTGGACAGCACGACCTTGGCCACCGCGAACACCGCGACGAGCGCGAGCGCGGCGACGATCGCCGAGGTCACCAGGGCGGTGGCGCGGTCCGCCCCGGCCGCCAGCTGTGGTCGGGTCTGGAAATGCCAGAGGAAGGCCGCGGTGGCGAGCATGACCGTTCCGCCGTCCAACGCCACCCGTACCCGTTCACCGCGCGTCTGCACGCCCAGCGGCAGCCGGTAGAGCGACCACATGACGACCGCGATGGCGCAGGTGTGGAAGGTCAGCATCACCGGGCCGGTCCGTGGCCCGCCGGCCAGTGGATCATCCAGGGCGTCGTAGGCCTGGCCGAGGCTTCCCGCGCCGACGAGGGCGCCGGCGAGGCTCAGGTGACGCCAGAAGCGGCGGGTCGGCAGCGGCAGCCGCTCGGTGCGGAAGGTACGCCAGTACACCACCGTGACGACGGCGGCGGACAGTGGCGACGGTAGCCACAGCACCACCAACGGGCCCCGGGGATGATCGAGATTCGCCAGGAACCACACCGCCGAGAACGCCAGGATCAGCCCGGACGTCAGCAACAGCGGACTCGCCCGGCGGCCGCCGTACCCGAGGGCCCGCAGCCCGGTCAGCCCATAGGGGGACGCGCCCATCCGGTAGAACCTCCAGAGCTGCCGTGTAACCACGACATCGGCCGGCAGCGGGCCGTCGTTAGGCCTTCTCGCCGTCCCGGCCGTGCCGCGCGTCCACCCGAGGCCGCCAGCGGCTCAACCGGATCGTGGCTGGCGGCGGATGACCAGCAGGGCGATGTCGTCGGTCGGGTGCTTCTCGGCGGTCGAGGACATGATGTGGTCGCACAACGCGTCGGCCGGTCCGGATCGGATGGCGTCGGCGAGGCGGTCGATGCCGGTGTCGATCAATTCGCCGCGGCGTTCGACCAGTCCGTCGGTGTAGAAGACGAGCGCCGCGCTCGGCGGCAGCTCGAGCACGGTGGTGCGGCGATCGGTCGGTGGTCGCCCGACGCCGAGTGGTCTGTCGACCGTCAGGCTGACGAGCCGGGTCGGTTGGCCCGGGACAGCCAGCAGTGGTGGCAGGTGACCTGCCGAGGACAGGTGCACCGTGGCGCGGTCGGGTGCGATGAGGGCGTAGACGGCGGTGGTCAGGGTGCCGGCCTCGAAGTGATGGATCTTGCGGTCGAGGGAGGTCAGCGCCTCGGCCGGATCGTTGCGGTCGAGTGCGTAGGCGCGCAGGGCGCTGCGGATGCGTCCCATCACGACAGCGGAGGCCAGCCCGTGGCCGGAGACGTCGCCGATGACGGCACCGGTCCACCCGGAGGGCAGCGTGAAGACGTCGTACCAGTCGCCGCCGATGCCCAGGTCGTGACCGGGCACGTACCGGGCGGCCAGGTCAAGGCCGCCGATGTCCGGTAGTCGGCTGGGTAGCAGACTTCGTTGCAGGGCAAGCGCTGCCTGCCGGTCGAGGACCTGCGCTCGGGCGTGACCCGCGAGGCTGGCCCGATCGGCGACGAGCTGCAGCAGCTGCACATCGTCGGGCCCGAAGTGCCGCAGGGCCAGGACGCCGACGTGCAGCACGCCGATGAGGTTGCCGTTGGCGAGCATGGGGACGCCCAGCAGGGACCGCACGCCCGCGTCGAGCAGGATGGGATTGACCACGTCGACAGGCTTGACGTCGTAGATCGTGACCGGCAGGCGGGTCGCGGCGACCCGACCGGCGAAGCCGTGCCCGACCCGGATGCGGAAACCCCGGCGCACCTCCTCCTCCAGGCCCTTGGCCGCCGTCGCGACCAGCTCGCCGGTGTGGCCGTCGAGCAGCAGGATCGTGGCAGTGTCGACCTTGAGCAGGTCCCGGACCCGTTCGAGCAGCTCATCGAGCAGCTCGGCGACGTTCAACCCGGACAGGGCGGCATCGGTGATCGCCTCGATCCGGCGCAGCCGTTCCTCGTTCGTCACCAGCTCGGCATCGGCCACGCACGCAGCCTAGACGCCGGCACGCCGGCGGTGGCCCGCCAGGACTAGATCAACACATCCCCGACCTGCCATCGGGGGGAGCTGCCAAGGTCACATCGTTACCTTGATCGTCGGGCGGAGCGTTCGGGAGTCACCCTCGCGTCGCGCCATCGGTAAGGTCATCGACCTACCTGTCGGGCAGTGAGGAGGAACAGTGGCGAACCCGCCGCTCGACCAGCGACCCTACGCCGCTGCGGAGCCCTTGGTCTCGACGTCGTTCGCCCTGCCGGACCTCGCCCGCGTCCGACGCGAGGTCGAGGCCGTCAGTCGCCGGTGCGGCCTCGACGACGACCGGATCGAAGACTGGATCACCGCGGTCAACGAACTCCTGATCAACGTGATCCGGCACGGAGGCGGCCGGGGGGCCGTCCGCCTGCTGTTCCTGGACGACGAGTTGACCTGTGAAGTCACCGACCGAGGGCCCGGTTTCCACACCGCTCACTACGTTCCGCTGACCGAGCGGCCATCCCTGTCCGACACCGGCGGGATGGGGCTATGGGTGGTCGGGCAGATGGCCGAGTTCCTCCTGGTCGACAGCGGGCCCGCGGGCACCACCATCCGCATCGCGCCGCGCGCCCGCGTCGGCTGACTGCTTCCGCGAGGCCCGCCAGCCCCTGCTCAGCCACACCGCGCCGATGCCGGCGCGGAGCCTGCTGCGACGACGCGTCACACGCGCATCCGCGGGGAGCGAAATGCCCGTTGCGGCGGCCACGGCGGCGCCAAGGGTTTATACAGGGTATGGAGCCTGCGGGCGTGGCGGCAAAGCGCACCCGCGCCGGCGATGGTGATCGGAGTGAACCATGAGCACCGAGCACTCGGGGGGCATTCCCGGCATCCCTTTACCACCTCATGTCATCCACCACGCGCTGGAGTCGCTGGATCAGGCCGTGGTGGCGATCGACCCGAACGGCGGGATCCTGTTCTGGAACGCGCAGGCGGAGCGGCTCTACGGCTACCGCGCCGAGGAAGCCGTCGGCCGTGCGCTGTCCGACCTCGTCGTGTCGCCGGCCGCGGCGGCGGCGGCCGCCGGCTGGCGCACCCGGCTGCTGCCGGGGCGGTCCTGCACCAGTGATTGGCCGGTCCGGGACAAGGCTGGGCGAAGCTTCGTCGTGTCCGTCATGGCGACCCCGGTCGTCGATGACCACGGCGAGACGGTCGCGCTGATCGGGGTTTCCCGTGACGTCTCCCGGCGGCGGCGCGACGAGACGCGCGCCCGGGTGCTCGCCGCGATCGTCGAGGGTTGTCGCGACGCCATCGTCGAGATCGACCCGGACGGCGTGGTGCTGGAGGCCAACCCTGCGGTCGAAACCGTCTACGGCTACACCCCGGACGAGTTGATCGGGAGCAACGTGGCGGTGCTCGGCGCGGTGGACGGCGTCAGCACGCTGAACGTCTCGCCGGTGCACGACGATACCGGTGACGTGGTCGGACTCACCGGCATCGGGCGGGATGCGAGAGCGGAGACAAGCCCGGGCGAGGCGCTCGGGGAGAGCGAGCGACGCTTCCGGGCCCGAATCGATCGCTGCCCCGTTCCACAGGCGATGGTGTCGCTGGACGGCACCTTCCAGACCGTCAACGACGCCTGGGGTGCGCTGGTCGGGCGTCGCGCGGATCAGCTGCTCGGCACCGGGCCGCCCGACCTGTGCCAGGCAGGCGATCCGGGCGACGGGAAGGCCCCGTTGGCCGCTCTGCTCGGCGGCCAACGCGACGAGGACTCCTGGGAGTGCGTCCTGCGCTACCGCGCCATCGTCGAGCAGACCCAGGAAGGCATCTGGACCGGCGACGCCGCCGGTCTGACGTCGTACGCCAACCAGCAGCTGGGTGACGTACTGGGGGTGCCGCTGTCGGCCGTCTATGAGCGGTCCATCGTGGACCTGCTGGATCCCACCGGGACCGAAGGCATCGCCCGGTTTCTGCGCGACGGCCGTGAGTCGGGCAAGGGGCAGTTCGAGATCGCCTATGCGCGTCCGGACGCGTCCGAGCGGCGATTGCGGTTGACCCTCAGCGCCTCGTCCGCCGTCGGCGACCTCCACTGGCTCGCGATGGCCTCCGACGTCACCGACCTGCGCCGCGCCGAGCAGGAGCTGCGCCACCGGCGTCTGCACGACGACCTGACCGGCCTGCCCAACCGCACCGCGTTGGAAGGCCAGCTGGACCGTGCGGTGGCCCGCCGACAGGACCATGGGCGGGGATCGATCGCGGTGGTCTCCGCCGACCTCGATCAGTTCAAGCTGATCAACGAATCGCACGGGCACGTGGCCGGTGACGCCGTGCTGCAGGAGGTGGCCCGCCGGTTGGCCGCCGCGGTGCGCCCCGAAGACACCGTCGGACGATTCAGCAGCGATACGTTCGCCGTCGTCTGTGCGGAGTCGTCCGACACCAGGGCCTGCGAGATCGCCGTACGCCTGCAGGACGCCCTGACCGAACCCTTCGACCTGGACGGTCACGCGGTCAACCTCAGCGCGTGTGTCGGAGTCGCGCTGTGCCCACCGAACGCCGCCCCCGAGCTGCTGCGCTGCGCCGAGACGGCCATGTACTGGGCCAAGGCGGTGGGGCCCGGCACGGTGCGGACCTTCGAACGCACCCTGGCCGACGAGGGTGCCGCTCGCCTGGCGTTGAGCAACGACCTGCGGACGGCGCTGGTGCGC
>DASVVF010000340.1:0-2372 GCA_036386695.1 Catenuloplanes sp.
GCGACCGGCTCGGGTCCGCCCGCGCCGACCAGCTGGCGGGCCGGGCGCTGGGCCGCGCGGCCGACGTGGCTGCGGGTGCCGAAGGCGTACTCGGCGGCGTGCAGCACCATCGCCACCACGTACCCGAGGATCGTGACCACCAGGAGGCGGTCGGAGAGAGCGGCCATCAGTCGGTCCTTTCTGCGGGCCCGTCACCGGTGGCCGCCACGAGCGCCCGGAACTCGTCCGCGAAACCGGGATAGTCCGTGCGTGGCAGGCCACCCGCCCGCACCACGCTACTACCGCCCGTCGGAGACGGCCCGGCGGGGGACGGCGTGACCCGGAACCACACCCGGCGGCGCCGCCCGGTCAACGACAGCATCAGGCCGGCCAGACCGACCACCGCGCCGGCCAGCACCACCGGCTGGGCCGGATCCGAACGCACCGAAATGGTGATCCACTCGCGGGTGTCGACCAGCTCGACCGTCGTACCGTCGTCGAGCTGCCACCGCTCCCCCAGCCGCAACAGCCGCGGTTCGCCGATCTGCTTGAGCTTGCCGCGCTGCACCTGCCCACGGTCGATCTGGTAGACCGAACTCGGGATGCCGGCGTCCAGGCCGAGGTCGCCCCGATAGGCCCAGAGCAGCACCCCGGGTGCCTTCTCCTCCGGCGACTGCGACCGGGCCAACATGCCCGACTCCGCGACGGTCGGCAGGTACAGCCCTTCGAAGGCCATCTGCAGGCTCGGGTCACGCCGGCCGCCGGCCGCCGGGTCGATGTTGGCGTCGGGGAACGCGGCGACGCCCTCGCTGCTCAGGTTGGCGTCCACCGGCAGGAACGGGGCGACGGTGGTCTGGGCGCGGCCGTACCGGTCGGTGTAACGGATCACCGGGGCGTAGCCGTGACCCAGCAGGTAGACGTTGGCTCCGGCCAGGCGCAGCGGCTTGTTGACGGTGAAGTCCGCGGTACGCGGCGCGGCGCCGCCCTCGTCGTAGCGCACGATGGCGTTGAACGACTTCGGCTGCCCGCTGGGCTGGTAGGTGGCCACGAAGTCGGTCAGCTGCAGGCAGAAGGGCGGCAGGTCCTCGGCGCTGACCCGGGGGCCCAGGCCGGACTCGTCGTACTGCGACAGCACGTTGCAGAATTCGGTGTCGGCGCCGGCGACCAGCAGCCGGTTGCCGTGCCACCCGTACCAGGAGCCGAACCCGACGCCGAGCAGCACGGCCAGCAGGGCGAAGTGGAACAGCAGGTTGCCGGTCTCCTTGACGAAGCCCTTCTCGGCCGCGACCGTCCAGACGTCGCCGTCGTGCCCGCGCACGACGGTGCGGAACCGGCGGGCCCGCAGGGTCCGCCCGATCGCCGCGGCGGTGTCGGCCGGGTCACCGGCCCGCTGCTCGTCGGGGGTGTGCTGCGGCAACCGGTCCAACCGCCGGGGGGCGTCCGGCGGAACGGTCCGCAGGGCCCGGATGTGCTCGGCGAGCCGGGGCACCACGCAGCCCACCAGCGAGGCGAACAGCAGCAGGTAGATGGCCGCGAACCAGGGCGAGGCGAACACCTCGAAGGCGCCCACCCGGTCCAGCCACGGCGCCACCGTCGGGTGGGCGAGGAAGTACTCCCCGACCTTCTCCCGGTTGACGCTGCGCTGCGGCAGCAGCGAACCCGGGATGGCGGCGACCGCGAGCAGGAACAGCAGCACCAGCGCCGTACGCATGCTGGTCAGCTGCCGCCAGGAGTTGCGCAGCAGGGCCACCGCGGACCGCGCCGGCCCTGGCGTCGGCCGGCCGGCCGGAGCCGGTTCGGTACGTTCCTCGACGGCCGTCATCTACAGCCCGATCTCGACGACGCCGACGCTGACCTGCAGCCAGATCAGGAAGGCGTTCCAGGCACCGGTGACCAGGGCCAGCCCCACCAGAACCAGCAACGCCCCGCCGAGGCGGGTCACCCACCGGCTGTTGCGGCGGACCGCCCGGAACACCCCCAGCAACCGCTGGAACGCCACCCCGAAGGCGACGAACGGCAGCCCGAGCCCGAGGCAGTACGCCACCGCCAGGATCACCGCCCGGTCGGTCTGCCCGCCCACGGCGGCCAGTCCGACCACCGCGCCCAGGGTGGGGGTGGAGCACGGCAGCCAGGACAGCGCGAAGACCGCCCCGAGGACCGGTGCGCCGAGCAGTCCGGCCGCCGGCAGCCGGTGGATCCGGAACTCCCGCTGCAGACCGGGGATCCAGCCCAGGAAGGCCAGCCCGAGCCCGATGATCAACAGCCCGACGCCGATCTCCAGCGCGGTCTGGTATTCCCAGAGCACCCGGGCGAGCCGGGTCACCAGCACCACGGTGGGTACGAACACGGCGGTGAACCCGGCGACGAACAACAGCGTGCCGGCCAGCACCCGG
>DASVVF010000341.1:0-2628 GCA_036386695.1 Catenuloplanes sp.
CACGATCAGCGCCCGCTGCCCCTTACCCAGGGGCATCACCAGGTCGATGACCCGGGTGGTGAGGATGTGCGGCTCGGTCTCCAACCGCAGCCGGTCCTGCGGGTACAGCGGCGTCAGCTTGTAGAACTCCGGCCGCCGGCGAGCCTGCTCCGGCTCCATCCCGTTGATCTCGTCGACCCGTAGCAGGGTATTGGCGCCCCGTCGCCCCTGGGTGCGGGGCTGGTCGTCGGCGGTGCATCGGGCGGTGCCGGTGACAGCGTCACCGCGGCGCAGCCCGTGCCCCCGCACCTGCGCCGCGGACACGTGGACGTCCCCGGGGGCCGGCAGATAGCCGTTGGTACGCAGCCACGCCTGGTCATCGACGATGTCCAGCAGGCCGGCCACCGCGACCGGCTCCACCTCCGCGCCGTGCGCACCGCCGCCACTGGTGCGGGTCCTGGTCGCGGCGGCCCCCGCGGTGCCGGGACGGCGACTGCCGGAGCGGTCGCGCCCGCGCCGGCGCTCGCCAGCGGTCGGACCGGTGTCCCGCGGATGCGGCGTGGTCGCCGCGCCGCGGTTGTTGACGCGTAGATCGCTGTCGGTCATGGATTCTCCTCAACGAGGTGAGACGGTGCCCACCTGCTCGATGCCGTGACAGCAACGGGGCGGCACGCGGTGCGGGCGATCAACACGCCAGGGTGTGGTCGACCGGCCCGCCGGTTTGCGAAATCGAAAACAGTCGCAGCGGAGGCCGCCCCAGCGAGCGCGGCGGATGCCTGTCACCAACAGGCGCCTACGGAGATCTCGGACTCAGGGGCGGAATGATTCGCCGTCATCCGAGTCCAGCCGGTACCCACCATAACCCGGCCCGGTGGCCCCGACAAGCTAACCCCGGCGTCCGGGGCGGCGCGTCCCCCATCCGGCTCCACCGGGTCCTGCCTGCTCGCCCCCACGAGCTCTGGTCGACATGGCGCCGGCGCCGGTCGCGCCCGGCAAGGTGTCAGCGGCTGTCCGCCCCGCCCGGCGACGGTTTCCGGACCGGATCCAACGGCCGCACCGCCCCGTACGTTACCGGTGCGCCGGCTCAACCGGGCGAAATGGCCGCCGCCGGGCCGGTCCGGCGGGTCGCCCCCCGCGCGACGGGCCGTCCGGCAACCCGGCCACCACGGCGCCCGCGCGCGACGGGCCGGCGGGCAGCGCCCGGCGACGCCACCCACGGCGGGCAGCGCGACGGGCCGGCGGCGAGGCCGCCGGCCCGGGTGGCCGGTCAAGGTGCGGTGCGGCACTGCGGGGTGACCGTACGGTGGAGCGCGGTGACGGGGGGCGTCAGGACGACGGTCGGGCAACCAACCGGAGCAGCAACACGGTCAGTGCCATGAGCGCGATGTACAGCGGTAGGCCGGCACCCAGCTGCTGGGCCAACGCGGCGAGCAACGGGTAATCCGCAACCGGTGGCAGGGTCGCGGACGGATCCCCGATCAGCTCGGTCACCCGCCCGGCGAGCCAGGTTCCCCGGCCGACGAACATGTCATGGGCGATCGGGCCGGGTGTCGTGGTGATGGCGAAGACGGTACCGCCGATCACGGCGTACAACCACGGAATGAATCGGGGTGCGATCGCGCCGGAAAACGACTGCGTCAGCCACGCCGCGATGGGCAGGATGACAACCAACACCGGGGTCAACGCGGCGAAGGCGAAGGACGAGTCCAACAACCAGTGGGCGACCCAGCTGATCGCCGGCCCACCCTCGGCCAGATACACGGCATGGAACCAGAACATGACGGCGCCGCCGCCGTAGCACAGGATCACCGTGCTCAGGATGAGCGCCAGGCGGGCGCCGGGGTCCTTGTAGAAGCCGGTCAGGGCGGTCAGGAGGTCGCGGACACCGCGCGGCGCCGGCGGGCGGTGGTTGGCCGGGAGGCTGGTGCCGGACGGATCGATGACGGCGCGGATGCTCGGGTACCGGACCGCCGTTCCGTTCGGTGAAGGTACGTGAGGTGGCATGCGGATGCCCTTTCCCAGGGGACGATCTTCCGACGACTGGTGGCGCCACGCGTGCGAAGCAATTGATCGATCTAAATGGACGGTAGGTGGCGGTCGATGCGGCCACAACCCCCTTGGGGGCCTTTTGGGGGATGCCGGAGCTTTGGCGTACACCGCGCCGGATTCTTGCAATTCTATGGAATGGGAAGGCCTTTCCCTTATGACGTTGTGGTGCTCGCGGCACCCGGTTTCGATCCGGCGGGCCGGAGCCGCCGGAGTCCCGGGCGGCGGGCCGGCGCCGACGTGACCGGCCCGCGCGGTGTCGCGGTCGAGGTGCCGGACCGCGCCGGCGGCTGGCTCACGCACGGCTACCGGATCCCGGCGCCGCCGCAGGCTCAGGCCCGGGAACAGGGTGGGACCGGCTGGGTGCCGGTGCCGGGGGCGGGTAGGGGGCGTGACCGGGCGCATTCAGGCTAGAACTGCTCCTCCAGGGTCGCGACCCCGTTGACGGCCGCCCTGCCGGCGAGCCGGCCCCTGGCTGCCGTGTCGCCATAGAGGCTCCACCGCAGGAACTCCGTGGTCGTGCCGGTGATGGCCTCGAAATCGTCGCCCGACATGACATGGCCGCCGTTGGCGACCGTGAGCATCGCCCGCGACCAGGGCACC
>DASVVF010000342.1:0-4775 GCA_036386695.1 Catenuloplanes sp.
ATCCGGCGGCGAGGTCCGCGTTCGCCGGTGAGCGCATCCCTCCGTCGAGGTAGCGGCGTCCGCCGATGCTGACCGGTGGCCACACCCCCGGCACCGCGCAGCTGGCGCCGACCGCGTCGAGCAGCTGCACACCGCTGCCGGCGTCGAAGACCTCGAACCGGCCGTCGTGGGCGTCGACGGCGGTGACCCGCAACCGCCGCCGGGGCCAGTCCCGCGCGGGTAACCGGGCCGCGATGACCTGCCGGCGTTGCTCCTCCGACGGGGTACGCGCGGCCAGCGCCATCGCGCCGAGGCGGGCCCGGAACCGCTGCGGGTCGCGGGTGCCGGCCGCGGCCACCGCGTAACGGAACAACACCCGGGCACCGATCCGGGCCGGCGCCTCGGCGACCGGCTCGGCGACCGGCTCGGCCAGCTCGGCGGTGTACAACTCCGCCAGGCTGGCCCCCGTGGTGATCTGGGCGCCGACGACCGACCCGGCGGAGGTGCCCACGACCAGGTCGGCGTCGGTCAGGTCGACGTCGGCGTCGCGCAGGCCGGCGAGCAGACCCAGACTCCACGCGACCCCGGTGACGCCACCACCGCCGAGGACCAGCGCGGTGCCGCTCACCGGCCGACCCCACCGGGCGGCGCCGGGGCGCGGTCGGGCCCCGGCCCCGGTGGTCGGTCAGCGGCCAGGTGCCGGGCCGGCGACGCCAGCCGCATGGCCGTGGCCGCCGTCGGCGCGAAGCCCAACTCGCGGTAGAGCGGTTCGCCGGGCGGCGAGGCCCGCAGGTCCACCGAGATGATGCCGCGCTCGCGGTACCAGTCGAGCAACGCCCGCATCGCCGCCCGCGAGTACCCGCGTCGGCGGTAGCCGGGCTCGGTGACCACGTTGAACACGTAACCGACCTCACCGCTGGGGTTGTCGGGGCCGCCCAGCCGGCTTTCGATGACCCCCACCACGCAGGCGGCCAGCCCGGTGGGCCGGTCCTGCTTGTCGACCACGAAGGCCGCCCACCGGCCATCGGGGTCCGCCAACCGCTGAACCAGCGTCCGGGCGGCGGCGTCCTGCCACGGCCCCGGCCGCGGCGCGCGGCCGCTCATCGCGGCCAGCATCAGCGCGCGCAACCGCACCAGCTCGCCCGCATCATCGACCACCGCACGGCGTACCCGGATCACGGTGCGCACCGTACCGAGCGGGTCGCCCCCCGCGCCACCACCGGCATCGGTGACGGTGGCCACCGGCCCTCCGGCGCCCGGTCCGGCGGTACGCTGACCATGGACATCGGGCGCAGCCCATCCCCCGCCGACGCGACCATCCCCCGCCCGACCAGCCGGCCAACACGTAGCCGGCACGCAGCCGGCACGCAGCCGGTCACCGGGTGGGCGATCCGGGGGGTGGCTTCGGATCCTGCTCACCGGGGAACATCGTCGAGGCACCAGCGCGCCGCCGAGGAGAGGACCCGCATGACGTACCGGGTGAGTTACAACGGCATCGACGTGGAGGAGAGCACCCTCAACGGAGCCATCGAGTACGCCAAGAGTCTGATCGCCAACGACGCCGGCACGGTGACGGCCTGGCGGGTGGAACACGACGAGCTGATCAACGACTGGTTCGTGCAGGGCACCCTCGACGGGGAGCCGATCGCCTACACCGCCACCGTGGTGGGGCCGGACTCCGTCGGGCCGGTTGAGGAGTCCCGGCTGGGCGAGCAGCATCACGGCACCACGGGCAACGAGGAGGGCGCCGACCGGGTCCGCTCGAAGTCCTTCGGTGGTCAGAGCCCGGCTGAGGTGTTCGGCCGGGCCACCGCGTGGCTTGCCGGTCAGCCCACCGCCGTGGTGGTGGCCGACGTGGGGTGGCACTACCTGCCGAACTCCCCGGAGCCGCTGGATTTGACGATCTACTACTACCTCGACTGATCCCCCTGGCGAGGGCGGCGACCGGCACCGGGCCCGCCGGGCCCGGTGCCGGTCAGCCGGTACGGGTTACGGCCGAATACGCTCGACGGCCAGCGTCCAGTCGTCCAGCCGGATGAAGGTGCTGCCGGCGACGGTGCCGGCCTGGACCTTGATGCGGTAGTTGCCCGCGGCCAGGTACGGCGAGGTCCGCTCGATGGCGTGGCTCTCCCAGAGGTCACCGGCCGAGTCGAACGCGAAGTCGGTGTGGGACTGGGGGTTGAGCTCCAGCGCGGTGCCGTTGGGACGTACCAGGACGATACGCACCGAGCACCAGCCGCCGGTGCCACCGCACTGCGACTCGGCGCTGAACCGGGCGCTGATCATGGCGCGGGTGCCGGCGCGCACCGTGACGACCGTGGTGGCGCCCGGCACGTCCACGAACGCGCCCGCGGCCGTTGCCCAGGCGTCGGTCTGGTGGACGAAGCGTTGGTGATCGGTGAACGAGCCCACGCGGCCGCTGATGACGGCGTTGGCGGCGGTGCCGACCAGGAGCAGCGCCATCGCGCCGACTCCGGCCAGGATCGCTTTTTTCATCCGTGACAAGGTGACTTCCCCTCTGGGATGTAGCACGCCGCGGTCGCGACGGCTTCACAGAGCAGGATCGGCCAAAAGGGTCTTTAATACCCTCAAAGCCGCGAAGTATCCCTCAAAAGAAGGGCTTTCTTGGCGGCCACGGACGTCGCGGCGGACGAACACCGCACGACCGGGCTGGCAAAGTCGTCCCTAATGTCGCTAGGCTCCCGGCACCGGTCAGGAGGCGCGAAACAACAATTACTCGGCCGCGCCCGGGCCGCCCGGCGATGGGATACGGCTCGCCGGACCCCGCGCCCCCGATGCCTGTCACGATGACCGGGTGAACCAGACGGCGGGAATGAGCCTCGCGCGGATGCTGGCCGTCCTCGACGCCGTGCGCGCCGTCGGCTGTCGCGTCTGGGTCGAGGGCGGGTGGGGCGTCGACGCCCTCGTCGGTCACCAGACCCGGGCGCACCGGGATGTCGACCTCGACATCGACGCAGCGTTCGAGGATCAGGTCCTGGCGGCACTGGCCGACCTGGGATACGCCATCGAAACGGATTGGCGCCCGAACCGGGTCGAGCTGGTCGCGCCGGGCCACGGTTGGGTTGACCTGCACCCGCTGGTCATCGACGACGACGGCAACGCCCGGCAGGCGGCCCTCGACGGCGGTTGGCACGAGCTCCCCCGTTCCTTCTTCACCACCGGACGCCTGAGCGGTGTGGTGGTGCCCTGCCTGTCCAGACAGGCGCAAGTGCTGTTCCATTCCGGCTACGAACCGCGCCAGGTGGATCGGCACGACCTGGCCCTTCTCCAGCACCTCGGCTGAGCACCGCATACGCCGCTCGGCCGTCGCCGTCGGCGCTCCGGCTGGCGCTGCTCGACCCGCCGGTGCCGGTGGCACATTACGCAGCGGGACTACACAGCGACCTGCACATCGGTACGGGACGCCAGGTTCCTGGGGCAGGCGAGCACCCCCCTGGCATAGCGCGCCTTCGCTGGGGTTATGTGATAACCCCAAGGGGGGTGTAGGCTGCGCCCAGACGCCGTTGTTGTCGGGTGTGCGGGAGGTCAGTCGTGCCGAAGGTCAACGGATATCCACCGGACGGGTTGGCGGCCACGACACGGCCAACGGCCACCACCCAGGCGACCAGCGGCCCCACCGCGCTGACGCCACCGCCGCGGCGAGCGGGAGCGACGATTCCCGGCAGCACCCGCACCGTTCGCCGGATCATGGCCGCGGTGGCAGCCCTGGCACTCTTCCTGCTCATCATGGCGCCGCTGGCAATCCCCGGTCCGTGAGACCGCGAATTCGGCTGCGCGATCGTCGATGTCCGGCACAGTCGCAGGTCCCGCCCGGCGCCGAGGACGGCAAGCCGCTGTTCGACCCGGCACAGATGCGCGTAGCGGGTGCCACCGGGGTGCTCAACGGATTCGGCGCCATGGTCACGCAGGAAGTCCCGCGCCGCGCTGTCGAAGCTCATGGACGTCACGCTAATTCCACGGGCGACCGGCGAGACGGTGGAACTCGGCCCTCAGCCAGAACAGGCCGGAACGGGGTCTGGCTTCGAGCAGGACGCTCCTGCCGACAGCTCCTGACCCAGCCGAGGGCCATCCGTGACGGCGTGTAGGCCCGGTATAGCCCATCGTGGTCTGGTCTGTGACGAGCGGGTCCACTCCACGCTTGTGACGTCGAAGTCGACTTCGTCTGGGTGGGATGCGGTCTCAAGAAACGCTTCGGCATTCTGCGACACCAACCTAACAACCCATCGAGGAAAGGGAATCACATGATTCGTCAGCGACGATTGATCAGCTGGACCAGTTCTGTCCTGGCAGGGGCACTCCTTGTCACAGGACTCGTCGGCGGCGGCACGGCGAGTGCTGACCCGGGCCAGTCCGCCACCTCCAAGCCGGCGTCGGCTTCGCCGGCAGACCCGGCGCCACGGTTCAGTTTGAGCGATGCGATGCGGGCCCTCTCGAATCCGCACAGCACAGCGCGAGCCCTCGCGATCTCCCACGTCATCAACGACAACAGCGGCCAGTGCCTCGCACTGCCCGGCGGCAGCAAGGTCGCCGGCGAACGGACCATCCAATGGCCGTGCGGAACCTGGAACGACCACTACTGGACCCTTCGTATCGCCCCCAATGCCACGTTCCAGATCGTGAACCACAACAGCGGGCAGTGCCTCGCGCTGCCCGGCGGCAGCAAGGTCGCCGGCGAGCGACCCATCCAATGGCCGTGCGGAACCTGGGCGGACCACTACTGGCGCTGAGCACGATGGCACGGCCCGCGGAGCAACGCCGGGCCGGCCAGAGCCGGG
>DASVVF010000343.1:0-6599 GCA_036386695.1 Catenuloplanes sp.
CGGCCTGCTCCAGCTGGTGCACCGCGTCGAGGCTGTCGATCAGGTCGGTGTCGGGCAGCGCCCAGGCGGGCGCGTCGAGGCAGTCGGCCATCCCGGCCCGCAGCTGCGTCAACTCCGCCAACACCCGACCATTATGGAACAGGTGTACGACATTTTCGTTGCCAGCAAACGGCATCGCCTCGCCACGGAGTATCGCCTCGCCACGACAAGGAGTATCGCCTCGCCACGACAAGAAGCCCGCCCCGCTACGGCGGGGCGGGCGGCCGGTCAGTCTCAGTACCGGTCGGGAGTGGACCCCTCGCCGGATTCCGTGCTGGAGCCTTCCGGCGCGTCAGCACCACCGGTCGGCTGGGGCTCCCCGGCCGCCCTCGGTTCAGGCTCACCCGGGTCGTCCGAGGTGGACGGCTCAGCTGACGGCACGTCCGCTGACGACGAGCCTGAGGGCAGCGGGGCTGAGGGCAGCGGGGCTGAGGGCAGCGGGGCTGAGGTCGGTGAAGCCGAGGACGGCGACACGGGGGATGACATGGCCGGGGACGGTTCGGGCGCGGGGGCCGACGGGTCGCGCTCCGTCGCCGCGCTTTCGGTCTGGGTGCTGAACGCCGAGTTCGCCGGCACCCCGGCCGGGGGACGTCCGGCGGCGGGCGACTCCTGATCGGCGGGCGCTCCGAAGAGCGCCGGCAACGTCGACGTGAACGCCGTCCGCAGCTCGTCCAGGCCGATCGTGAACTGGCCGCGTACCTCCAGGGTGCCACTCGCCGCGTCGGTGAAGCCGATGGTGGCCCACGGGACCCCGTGCTCCGAGCAGAGCCCGGCGAACGCCTTCTCGCGGCCCCGCGGGACCGCCACCAGTACCCGACCGGCGGACTCGCTGAACAGGTACACGAAGGGCATGGACTCGCCGGTGAACCCGTCGGGCGGCACGATGTGCGCGCCCACACCACGCCGCAGACACGACTCGACCAGTGCTTGCGCCAGACCTCCGTCGGAAAGGTCATGGGCGCTGCTGACGAGCCCCACCCGGGCGGACTCGCGCAGGACCAGGCCCAGGGCCCGTTCGCGGCCCAGGTCGACCTGCGGCGGCATGCCACCGAGGTGCCCGTGCGTGACCCAGGCCCATTCTGACCCGGAGAGTTCCGTGCGGGTGTCCCCGAGGAGGAACAACAGGTCACCGTCGACCGTGGTCGGCGGCGGGAAGCCCATCGGCACCCGCTGCGCGACGTCGTCGAGGACGCCCAGTACCCCGACCACCGGGGTGGGGTGGATGGCGGCGGCGCCGGTCTGGTTGTAGAAGCTCACGTTGCCGCCGGTCACCGGAATGCCGAGTTCGGCGCAGCCGTCGGCCAGGCCGCGGACGGCCTCGGCGAACTGCCACATCACGCTCGGGTCCTCGGGGGAGCCGAAGTTGAGGCAGTCCGTCACCGCCACCGGGTCCGCGCCGGTCACCACGACGTTGCGGTACGCCTCGGCCAGGGCCAGCTTGGCGCCGGTGTACGGGTCGAGCCGGGCGTACCGGCCGTTGCCGTCGACCGACAGCGCCACCCCGAGCCCGGTCTGCTCGTCGATGCGGATCACACCGGCGTCCTCGGGCTGGGCGAGCACGGTGTTGCCGAGCACGTAGCGGTCGTACTGCTCGGTCACCCAACTCTTGTCGCACAGGTTCGGCGAGGCGATCATGCGCAGCACGGTGGCCCGCAGCTCGTCCGGGTCGACCGGCCGGGGCAACGTCTCGGCGCGGTCGGCCTGGAGCAGGATGAGGTCGGCCGGCTCGCGCATCGGGCGGGCGTACACCGGTCCGTCGTCGGCCAGCGAGCCCGGCGGCACGTCCACCACCGTGTGGCCCTGCCAGGTGATGACCAGCCGGCCCGGCCCCGCGTCGTCGGCGGCGGTGACCTCACCGATCGCGGTGGCCAGCACCCCCCACTTGTCGGCGATCCGCAGCACGGCGTCGAGTTGCTCGGGCGCCACGATCAGCAGCATCCGTTCCTGCGACTCGCTGGCCAGGATCTCGTGCGGCTGCATCGACGGTTCGCGCAGCGGGACGTGCTCCAGCTGCACCCGCATGCCGGTGCCGGCAGCGGCGGCGGTTTCGGTCAGCGCGCACGTCAGGCCGGCGCCGCCGAGGTCCTGGATGCCGACGACCAGACCGGCGTCGTACAGCTCCAGGCAGGACTCGATCAGCAACTTCTCGGTGAACGGGTCGCCGACCTGCACCGACGGCCGCCGCTGCTGGCTGGAGTCGTCGAAGGTGGCGCTGGCCAGCACCGACACCCCGCCGATGCCGTCGCGGCCGGTCTTGGCGCCCATCAGCACGACGACGTTGCCCGGCCCGGCGGCTGCCTTGTTCTGCAGCCGGTCGACCGGCAGGACGCCGATGCAGAGGGCGTTGACCAGCGGGTTGCCCTGGTAGCAGGGGTCGAACACGACCTCGCCGCCGATGTTGGGCAGGCCCAGGCAGTTGCCGTAGCCGCCCACGCCGGCGACCACCCCGGGCAGCACCCGGGCGGTGTCCTCGTGGTCGGCGGCCCCGAACCGCAGCGGGTCCATCACGGCGAGCGGGCGGGCGCCCATCGCCAGGATGTCGCGGACGATGCCGCCGACACCGGTCGCCGCACCCTGGTACGGCTCGACGAAGCTCGGGTGGTTGTGCGACTCGACCTTGAAGGTGACGGCCAGCCGGTCGGAGATCTGCACGACGCCGGCGTTCTCCCCGATGCCGGCCAGCATCCGGGCGCTCGGCGGGGCCTTCTCACTGAACTGGCGCAGGTGCACCTTGCTGGACTTGTAGGAGCAGTGCTCGCTCCACATGATCGAGTACATCGCCAGCTCGGACTGGGTGGGGCGACGACCGAGGATCTGCCGGATCCGCTCGTACTCGTCGTCGCGCAGGCCCAGCTCCGGGTACGGCTGCAACTCCTGGGGGGTGTCGAAGGCCTGCTGCACCGTGTCCGGGCCGTCGCCGAAGTCGTCGCCGAGGACGTCGGTGGCGGCGAAGCCGCCGGAACGTCCGGCGGCGGGGGGCGGACCGGGCACGGCCCCGCGCTCGGCCGGCGGGACCGTCACCTGGGTCGGCGCCGTGTCGGGCTGGGTGGTCATCGGATAGCTCCCTGTCCGCTCGCGACCGCCGCGCTCGCGGTCGCCCCCGCCAGGTGCCTCAGGACGGAGGTGAAGAAGCCCAGGCCGTCGAGCGACGGGCCGGTCAATGCCTCGACCGCGTGCTCCGGGTGCGGCATGATGCCCAGCACGTTGCCCGCCTCGTTGGTGATGGCGGCGATGTCGCGCAGCGAACCGTTCGGGTTGCCCTGCACGTAGCGGGCCACGATCCGCCCGCCCGCCTCCAGCTCGTCGAGGGTCCGGTCGTTGGCGACGAACCGCCCCTCGCCGTTCTTCACCGGGATGAGCAGCTCCTGGCCCTCGGTGAAGTCACCGGTCCACGCGGTGTTCGTCGACTCGATCCGCAGGAACTGGTCGCGGTTGCGGAAGTGCAGGTGCTCGTTGCGGGTCAGCGCCCCGGGCAGCAGATGCGCCTCACAGAGGATCTGGAAGCCGTTGCAGATGCCGAGCACGGGCATACCGCCGTGGGCGGCGGCCACCACGGACTCCATCACCGGAGCGAACCGGGCGATGGCCCCGCAGCGCAGGTAGTCGCCGTAGGAGAAGCCGCCCGGCAGCACGACAGCGTCGACTCCGTGCAGGTCGGGGTCGCCGTGCCAGAGACGTACGGCCTCGCCGCCGCCGAGGCGTACGGCGCGCGCCGCGTCTCCGTCATCGAGCGAACCGGGGAAGGTCACGACACCGATTCGCATGGTCAGGAACTCCCCTCCTGGGGGTCGGCCCCAGCGTCGTCGACCCGGATCGAGAAGTCTTCGATCACGGGGTTGGCCAACAGCTTGTCGGCGATCTCCCGGGCCTGGTCCAGGTCCGGCGCGCCGGCGAACTCGATCTCGATGCGCCGACCGATGCGCACCGAGGAGACATCGCCGACACCGAGCCGAGGCAGCGCGTTCGCGACGGCCTGGCCCTGGGGATCGAGGATCTCCGGCTTGAGCATGACGTCGACAACGACGCGGGCCACGGGGCACTCCTGACTGGGTACGCAGTTTGGGTGCCGACCCCAAAGGGGCGAGCGGGCAAAGCCTACCCTGTACCTTCCGCCTGCCGACTCGTGACCCGGTCCGAATACCGCACCCCACGCGCCGCCGGCACGGCGGTGACCTGGCCTTGGATGGCGTGATCAAACCGTGGCCGGGGCGGGGCGGGCCGGGCCGGGGCGGGGCGGGGCGGTCAGCCGGCGAGCGCGCCCACCGCGGTCACCACCGCCAGCACGGTGCACACCCCGGCGGCGACGTAGCGGACCAGGGAGAGCCGGACCCGCTGTAGCAGCCATCGGCCGAGTAGCACCGCCGCGCCGGACACGGCGGCCAACGCCAGCCACGAGCCGACGAACACCGGCACCGGGGACTTGCCGCTGGCCACCAACCCCGCGGTGAGCAGTTGGGACAGGTCCCCCCATTCGGCGGTGAACAGCACCAGGAAGCTGGCGGCGGCGGCCCGCCACCCGTGCTTGGTCCCGGAGATCTTGTCGCCGTACTCCGCCTGGGCGTCCGCCTCGGCGCGGTCGGCACCGGCCGCACCGCGCACCAGCAGGACCGCGCCGACCGCGAACAACGCCGCGGCGACCAGCGCCACCGGGCGCGCCGGCAACCGGGACAGCAGCGTGCCGGCGGCCACGGCGACCAGGCACTGCACCGCGAACGCGGCGATGACGCCCAGCCACACGGGCAGCGGACGGTACCGGGTGCTCAGCACCAGGGTGGCGACGAAGGTCTTGTCGGGCAGCTCCACCGGCGCGACCGTCACGAAGGCGGTGAGTGCCACCAAGACGGAGTCCATCGGTCGGAGCCTACCGAGCCGTCCGGCAGGCCGCCCGGCGGTTGGCGGGCACGCCGCCGGGGCGTCAGAGGATCGCGGCGGGGGCGTACGCCGCGGCCCGTGGGTGGGTGGCGACCACCGCGGCGACCCGCTCGGCCACCGCGCGTACCTGGGCCGGCGCCGCGCCGACGAAGGCGGCGCGGTCCGCGACCAGCCCGTCGATCTCGGCCCGGGTCAGGCCCAACCGGCCGTCGGCGGCCAACCGGTCGAACAGGTCGTTGTCGGCCGTACCCTTCTCCCGCATGGCCAGCGCCACGGCGACCGCGTGCTCCTTGATCACCTCGTGGGCCAGCTCCCGGCCGACACCCCGGCGGACCGCGGCCACCAGGATCTTCGTGGTCGCCAGGAACGGCAGGTAGCGGTCGAGCTCACGGGCGATGACGGCCGGGTAGGCGCCGAACTCGTCCAGCACGGTGAGGAACGTCTGGAACAGCCCGTCGGCGGCGAAGAACGCGTCCGGCAACGCCACCCGGCGCACCACCGAGCAGGACACGTCACCCTCGTTCCACTGGTCGCCGGCGAGTTCCCCGACCATCGACAGGTAGCCCCGGATGACCACGGCGAAGCCGTTGACGCGTTCGCTGGAGCGGGTGTTCATCTTGTGCGGCATGGCGCTGGAGCCGACCTGCCCCGCCTTGAAGCCCTCGGTGGCCAGCTCCTGACCCACCATCAGTCGAATCGTGGTGGCCAGCGACGACGGCGCGGCGGCGCTCTGCGCCAGCGCGGACACCACGTCGAAGTCCAGCGAACGCGGGTAGACCTGCCCCACGCTGACCAGCACCCGCCGGAACCCCAGATGCTCGGCCACCCGCCGCTCCAGCTCGGCGACCTTGTCGGCGTCGCCGTCGAGGAGGTCCAACTGGTCGGCGGCGGTGCCGACCGGGCCCTTGATCCCACGCAGCGGGTACCGGCCGATCAGGTCGTCCAGCCGCTCGTACGCCAGCAGCAGTTCCTCGGCCGCCGACGCGAACCGCTTGCCCAGCGTGGTGGCCTGGGCCGCGACGTTGTGCGAACGACCGGTCATGACCAGGTCGCCGTGCTCCACGGCCAGCCGGGCGAGCCGGCCGAGCGCCGCCACCACCCGGTCCCGGACGAGTTCCAGCGATGCCCTGATCTGCAGCTGTTCGACGTTCTCGGTCAGGTCGCGCGAGGTCATCCCCTTGTGGATGTGCTCGTGGCCGGCCAGCGCGGAGAATTCCTCGATCCGGGCCTTGACGTCGTGCCGGCTGACCCGCTCCCGGGCGGCGATGGAGTCCAGGTCCACCCGGTCCAGCACCGCCTCGTACGCCTCGATGACCCCGTCGGGCAGCGGCGTGCCCAGGTCCCGCTGTGCGCGCAGGACGGCGAGCCAGAGTCGCCGTTCCAACCGGACCTTCTCTTCGGGTGACCAGATGGCCACCAGCTCGGGCGAGGCGTACCGGCCGGCGAGCACATTGGGAACGTTGGGCTTCGTCACGACCGCCATCCTTGCAGCCTGGGGGGTCGCGACCGGTTGGAGGGCGGACCCGCGCCGGCCACCGGGCGCCAGGCCGGTGGCTCGGTGACCGGCGCGGGTCTCGCCGGAGCGGAACGCTTCGCCGTCGGGGCGGGTCAGCGGCCGGGTGGTCAGCGGGGAGCGAAGAAGACGTACAGCGCGCCGTACGGCACGGGCCGTTGGGCGCCATCCGTGC
>DASVVF010000344.1:0-11508 GCA_036386695.1 Catenuloplanes sp.
ACGGGGCGTCGCCCCGGGCCGGAGCGGCGACCAGCAGCGTCACCGCGAGAATCAGCACCGTCAGCGGGCCGGTCAACACCCTCGCGGCGGCGGCGTGGCGGCGGCCACACAACATCAATTTCACCTGTTCACGGTACGGCCGCCGGCCCCCCACCGCACCGCACGACAACCTGATCGACGCGCGGTCGGCTTGCGCTGTGCGCCTCCCGCTGAGGTGAGAGGGTGGGGTCAGCGCCGGCGAAAGGGTGGGACCGCCATGAGTCAGCAGGTTCGCGGGGTCGTGTCGCGGGGCAAGGGCGCCCCGGTCGAGGTGACCACGGTGATCGTGCCCGATCCCGGCCCCGGCGAAGCCGTGGTGCGGATCCAGGCGTGCGGCGTCTGCCACACCGACCTGCACTACCGCGACGGCGGCATCAACGACGACTACCCGTTCCTGCTCGGGCATGAGGCCGCCGGCATCGTGGAGCAGGTCGGCGACGGTGTCACCGAGGTGGTGCCCGGCGACTTCGTCGTCCTCAACTGGCGGGCCGTGTGCGGGCAGTGCCGGGCCTGCCGGCGCGGCCGGCCCTGGTACTGCTTCGCCACCCACAACGCCGGCCAGCCGATGACCCTCACCGACGGCACCACCCTGTCGCCGGCGTTGGGCATCGGCGCGTTCGCCGAGAAGACCCTCGTGCACGCCGGACAGTGCACCAAGGTAGACCCGGCGGCCCGCCCGGCCGCCGTCGGACTGCTCGGCTGTGGAGTCATGGCCGGGCTCGGCGCCGCCATCAACACCGGCGGGGTGACCCGGGGCGACTCCGTCGCGGTGATCGGCTGCGGCGGAGTCGGCGACGGTGCGGTGGCCGGTGCCGCGCTCGCCGGAGCCACCACGATCATCGCCGTCGACACCGACGCCCGGAAGCTGCAATGGGCCCGCCGCTTCGGCGCCACCCACACCGTCGACGCCACCGGGACGGACGTGGTGACCGCGATCCAGGAACTCACCGGCGGCTTCGGCGCCGACGTGGTGATCGACGCGGTCGGCCGCCCGGAGACGTACCGGCAGGCGTTCTACGCCCGGGACCTGGCCGGCACGGTCGTCCTGGTCGGGGTGCCGACCCCGGACATGCGCATCGAACTGCCGCTGCTGGACGTGTTCGGCCGCGGCGGCGCGCTCAAGTCCAGCTGGTACGGCGACTGCCTGCCGACCCGCGACTTCCCCATGCTCACCGAGCTCTACCGGCAGGGCCGCCTCGACCTGGACGCGTTCGTCACCGAGGAGATCGGGCTGGACGACGTCGAGGCGGCATTCGACCGGATGCACACCGGCGGCGTGCTCCGATCGGTGGTGATCTTCTGATGACCGCCCGGATCGACCACGCCGTCACCTCCGGCACATTCTCCCTCGACGGGCAGACCTTCGAGGTCGACAACAACGTCTGGGTGCTCGGCGACGACACCGACTGCGTGGTGATCGACGCCCCGCACGACATCGCCCCGATCATGGCGGTGGTGGGGGAGCGGCGGGTCGTCGCGATCCTGGCCACCCACGCCCACGACGACCACGTCCGGGTGGCCCCGGAACTGTCCGCGGCGACCGGTGCGCCGGTGTTCCTGCACCCCGACGACCAGGTGCTCTGGGAACTCGTGCACCCCGGCACCCAGCCCGGCGGCACCCTGCGCGACGGGCAGGAGTTCCCCGTCGGCGGGGTCACCCTGCGGGTGCTGCACACCCCCGGGCACAGCCCGGGCGCCTGCAGCTTCGCCGTGCCGTCGCTCGGCGTGGTGTTCACCGGCGACACCCTGTTCGCCGGCGGCCCGGGGGCCACCGGGCGCTCGTACAGCGACTTCGACACGATTCTCACGTCGATCGATGATCGGCTGCTGAGCCTGCCGCCGGCCACCGTGGTGCACACCGGACACGGCGACAGCACCACGATCGGCGCGGAGGCACCCCACCTGGCCGAGTGGCGGGCCCGCGGCCACTGATCCCGCTGCAGGGGCACGTCAGGTCGGATCCCGGGTACGCGGCTGGGCGCGGTGCGTCGCTGTGCGGGCGGCCGGCTGGACGGGGTGCGGTCGCTGTCAGCGCGGTCGCGTCCCCCGATGTGCGTTCGGCCGGCGTCAGTGCGGTGTACCGGGCCCGGGGCGGGGTAATCGGCGGATGTCGTTGCAGCAGGCGGGTGACGTTCGGGGCACCAGCCGAACCGCAGGGAGGGACGCGATGAGCGACCGAGCGCAGCAGACCGGAGCGATGGCCGGATTCCTGACCGGGGACATCGAGCAGGACCCGCCCACCGAGGGCACCGGCCCGATCGTCGGCGCCGACGACGCCGCGGCGGACGCGGGCCGGGGCGGCGGGGACGTCGACCTGAGCGCGGCGACCCGCGACTCCGACGGGGTGCCCGTCGGATCCGCCGACGCCGACGCGGACGCCGCCCGGGGCGGCGGGCACCGCGACGACGGGATCTGACCCGGGCCGAGGGCCCGACGAGGCACCTACTCGGGCCACCGGGACTGATCGGCCCACCGGGACCGCGGGATCTGATCGGGCCGGGGTGGCGAGGCCGGCTGCCCGGGTCGGGTAAGGGCGGCGGTTCGACGGCGCTGGTCGACGGCAGCGGCCGGCCCGGCGCCGTTACCGGGTCCCGGGCCCTGGGCCAGGTCGATCGACAGTGTCGACACCTGCCCGGCCACCACCGTGACCTTCGCCTGGGCGGGGAGGTAGAGGCTGCCTTCGTCGCCGCCGGCCCAGACGTCGTACTGGCCGGCCGCCAGGTCCGCCACCAGCAACTCGGCGCCCTCGGTGCAGCCCCCGGCGTCGCCGGGGCCGCTGAGGTGGGCGCAGAAGCCCTGGACCGGGCCGCCGGTGGCGGCGTCCTTGGCGGTGATCCGCAGCTGCGCGCCGGCTACCAGTTGATCGTTGACGGTGGTCGTCGCACCGGCCTTCACCGCGATCAGGTCGGCCTCGGCCGCGCTGCCCTTGCCGTACGCGTACTGACGGCGCCCGGTGGTCGGGTTGACGAAGACGACGATGTAGTCGTCAACGAGGATCCCGTCGATGCGGAAGGTGCCATCGGGGTTCGTATCGGTGTGGTAGATGTTCGTGTCGCCCCCGCCGGCGTCGGCCGCGCTGACCTCGATGCCGAACGTCTTCAGGCCGTTGCCCCGCTCGTCGGTGAAGCGCCCGGCGATCGAGCCGGTGGCGGCCAGCGTCTCGTTGACCGTGGTGATCTCGCCGGCCGTCACTGTGACGGCCTGCGCCAGCGCCTGGTCGCGCTTGCCGGGGAACCACCGCGTCGCGCCGTTCGGCAGCGAGAACGACACCTTGTACGAACCGGGCAGGGCCGCTTCGAACGTGTAGCGGCCGTCCTCGTCGGTCATGGCGTAGCCCGGAGTGGTTCCGCCGTTGCTGTGGTGGTGCAGGTTGACGTACGCCTCGGTCACCGGCTTGCCGGCGGAGTCCAGTAGCCGACCGGCCACGCCGCCGGTGGGCAGCAGTTGCTCGTCGACCACGACGGTTTTCCCGGCGAGCACCTCGAAGGACTCTGCGGTGTCGGCGTCGCGCTTCTGGCGTGCCCATTGCTCCACCGCGCTGACGTGGAATCTGACCTGGTACGTCCCGGGCGGCACGATCACCGAGTATCGGCCGTCCCCGTCGGTCTGCCCGTACGACGTGGACCCGCCGTCAGGAGTCAGGAAGCCGACTCCGGCCGACGCCACCGGCGCGCCCGCCGTGTCGGTGAGCCGACCGGTGACCCTCCCGGTCGGCAGCAGGCGCTCATTGACGGTGAGGGTCTCGCCGGGGTTGACCGTCAGGACGGTGGCGTCCTCGTACCCGGTCTGGCGGGTGGCCCACTGCTCCAGCGTGCCGGCCTGGAACTGGACCTTGGCCTTGCCGGCGGGAATGTCGTCGATGGTGAACTGGCCGTGGGCGTCGGTGGTCGTCGTGCCGAGGGAGTTCGCGGCAGCGGTGGTGTAGACGGTGACAACGGCGTTCTCGATGCTGGTGCCCGTGTCGTCGGTCAGTTGCCCGCGAACGGTGCCGGTCTCGGCTGTGCGGGTGGTGCCCGTCTCGGCTGCGGCGTGCGCCGGGGTGGCGAGGCTGGTCGCGGCGAGCACGACCGCCAGCACGGCGAAGCCGAGACGAGCCAGGGGGGATCTGCTCATCTTATTCCTCAGTCAAAGGGGTGCACGACGAACGGGGAAGGCCACAGTCCCCTCTGCGTACCCCCGTCCGTCGGTGCGGCACGAGGAGGATAGCGGTGCGCTGTGACATCGAGTCGTCGGGTTGTCAGCGCGTTTGGCGTCGGGTTTCCGATAGACAGTTGACTGTATTGCCGTTCCCCGTTTAGCGGCGATTGCCCGCAGCATTAGCTGCACATTAAGTGAGTGTAGTCAATGCGGTGTGACAAGGCTCGCAGCCCTTAATCGGCGACGGTCCGCTAAATGCCAACCAGGCCACGAAAAGGACAAAGCGAGCTACCCGCGTTGGGCTGGATCTTCACCGAGGGTGATCGAGATCTGTTCTCTGGTCACAGCTCCGCAGAGCCTCGTCCAATGGGTGGAGGATGCCTCGCGACCTGCTGTAGACGGCACTCAACCAAGGTCGCAGCCCGGCGGTCGTGGACGGCGTCGAAGGCGGCAATCGCTGACCGCGAAGTCACGTTACGTAACTGTTTGACCTGAGAGTTGGCTGTGCGTACCGTCAGCCGCCTTGTGATCTGCGTCTTTAACGGGGGGACCGGTTGAGCACTTTTCGCTGGGCGTCTGCGACCGGTGCCGAGAGCACTCCTCGGCACCCTCGCAGGTGGTCGAGCAGGCTTGCCGTCGCGTTCTTCGCGGTCTCTGCGGCCCTGTTTGATCCGGTCGGGTCAGCGGCGCATGCCGATCCGGCGGCGGCCGCACTTGGTGCGCCCGGCGCGGTGGCGGCTCCGGCGGTGATCCAGCGGGACGGGTTCACCAGCGTCTTCTCCATCAACCCGAGCAACGGGCACCTGGAGCTGCGGGAGAAGTCGCAGGGCCACAGCGGAGTGTGGGTGACGCAGGACCTGAGCGCCCGGTACGGCGTACCCGCGGCCACCGGCCGCCCGGCGGCGCAGGCCAACGACGGCGTTGTCCGGGTGTACACGGTCCGGGCGGCAGACGGGCATCTGCAGGAGACGTATCAGCTGCCCGGCGGTGGCCCGTGGGCGACGTATGACATGACCGCGGTGTACCGGACGCCGGCGGTGGCCGGCAGCCCGACGGTGGTGTTCCACGACGGGGTGGTCAGCGTCTACACGGTGAGCGCGGCCGGTGGGCAGCTGCACGAGTCGTACCACATCCCGGGCCAGCCGTGGATCGTCCAGAATCTGACCGGCCCGACCGGCATCCCGGCTGCCGCGCCCAGCCCCACGGCACTGTTCCATGACGGCGTGGTCAGCGTGTTCACGGTGAGCGCGGCCGGTGGGCGGCTGCACGAGGCCTACCTGGCGCCGGGCCGTGGGGTCTGGGTGGGCCAGAATCTGAGCGCGCTGACCGGAACCCCGTCGGCCGCCGGTAGCCCGGCCGCGGTGCGGCAGCCGTCCGGCCCGATGAGTGTCTTCACGGTGAACGCGGCCGACGGGCACCTGTACGAGGCGATCCTGGGGGGCGGGGCTGGCTGGACCTGGACCGGGCAGGATGTGAGCGCCCGGCACGGCACGCCGCCGGCCGCTGGCGCCCCGACCGTCGTGGCCAACGGGGCCGTTACGAGTGTGTTCACGGTGAACCTGGCCGGTGGGCACCTGCAGGAGAGCTACGTCGAAGCAGGACAGCCGTGGCGGACCCGCGACGTCACCCCGGACCGGGCGCCGTCCACGGTGACCGGGAGTCCGGCGGCGACCGCGTACCCGGGCTACCTCGGGGCGTTCGCCGTCGACACCACCGGCAGGGTGCATGAGACGTACCGGGCCGCGGGCGCCGCCTTCAAGACCCGCACCGTCGACGCCACAGCCGGCTGCACGCCCGGGATGGACCATGACTACAACGGTGACGGGGTACGCGACGTGGCGATCGCCGACCCGGAGGCGGCCGTCGACGGAGCGACCGGCGCCGGTCTGATCCGGGTCGCGTACGGCGGTGGGAAGCCGGTGCAGACGCTGACCCAGGCCACCATCGGAGTCTCCGCCGGGGCGGATGCCGGTGACCGGTTCGGTCACTCCCTGGCGAGCTACGACATCAACGGCGATGGGTGCGGCGACCTGGTGGTCGGCGCCCCGTACCGGGACGTCAACGGGCTATCCGACGCCGGCGTGGTGTACGTGCTGCTCGGCGCCCCGGCCGGGTTGGCCACCGGGTGGGCGTCGCTGACCTGGCGGCAGGGTCGGTTCTACTTCCCCGGCGACGCCCCCGAAGCGGGCGACGCGTTCGGGTATTCGGTCGCGGCCGGGCACACGGCCGGCGGGCCGGGTTGGGCCGTGGTCGGCGTACCCGGTGAGGACGTCGGCACGCTGGTCGACGCCGGCATGGTCCACTACCTCAGCGGTGCGGTGAACGCCGGGATGTGGTTCGGCTCCGGGGTGCCCGGTGCGACGCCGGTCGAGGACCGGTTCGGGTACTCGGTGACCGGCAACGAACACCACCTGGTCGTCGGCGCCCCTGGCCGGACCGTCGGCGGCAACGTCTTCGCCGGCACCGCGTACATCTACACCCACCAAATCGTCGACGGGCGACCCCGCCTGCTGGGCGCCGCCGACCAGAACAACTCCGGCGAGCAGGCCGAGGCCAACGACAACTTCGCCAAGTCGGTGTCGGTCGTCGCCTACCGACCCGCCGGGGTCGCGGCCGGCCAACCGGACTCCCTGCTGGCGATCGGGGTGCCCGGCGAAGACCTGCCGGGCGCGTCGGACGCCGGTCTGGTCCACCAGTACCGGCTCGACGCGAACGGCGCGATTCCACTGTCGAGGATCACGCAGGCCGACGGCGGCCCGCAGGACGCCGTCGAAGAGGGTGACGGCTTCGGCGAGCGGGTGCGGGTGGCCAACACCCAACCCGGCCAGGTGTCGACCGACCGCAATGTTCTGGTGGCAGTCGGCAGCCCCGGCGAGGACGTGGAACCCACCAACGGCGACCGGGTCACCGACGCCGGGTCGGTACGCGTCTTCGGGGCGACCGCTCCGGGCGCCTGGTCCACCCGGGTGGGTCGGGGGACCGCCGGGCTGCCCGGCAAGGCGATCGACCGGGAACTCATCGGGTTCGCCATGGGGGCCTCGCCGGAGCACCTCCTGGTGGCCGGTCCGTACGGCGCCGGTGAGGTGAACGCGATCGCCTGGGCGGACCTGGCGGCCGGCAGGGCCACCGTGGCGCGATCATGGCAACCGGGATCCGGCGGGATACCGGCCGGCGAGGTGGCCTTCGGCGCGGCGATCGGCTGATGGTCGGCATGCGGTGGAACACGCGGCAACAGCACACAGGTGGACGTCGGTCGATGGGGGAGAACCGCGCAATGGCTGAGCGCTGGAAGCTCTACGAGAGTCGTCTCAAGCGGGTCGGGGCGTCCACCGCCCTGGTGGGGCTGATGGCGACGTACGCCGTGGTCGGCACCGGTGGCCCGGCGGCAGCAGCGGCTCCCGCGCCGGCCTCGGTGCAGGCGCCGGCGGTGGCCCCCGAATCTCCGGTCGGTCGCGCGGCGACGCGGCAGGCCGGCCCGGCGCGGGTGTCGGCATTCGCGGCCGAGGACGGGCCGGTCCGGGACACTGAGGACGAGGCGATCGCTGAAGCGGTTCGCAGCAAGGCGCCGGTGGAGATCGGCGCGTTGCGCGGTGAGAGCCGCGAGGTGTTCGCCAATCCGGACGGCACCACCACGGCGGTGGAGCATGCCCAGCCAGTGCGCGTCGTCCGTGCCGGCCGGTGGGTCAAGGCCGATCCGACCCTGGTCAAGGCCCCCGACGGGTCGATCGTGCCGAAGGCCGCCCCGCTGAGCATCAAGCTGTCCGCCGGCGATGGCACGTCGCCCGCCGGCGGTGCGACGTCGCCCACCCGCGGTGACCTGCCACTGGTCAAGCTGGAGCGGGCCGGACGCAGCATGACCCTGGACTGGCCGGGGCGTCTGCCGGCCCCGACCCTCGCAGGTGACCGCGCCACCTACCCCGAGGTCTTCGAGGGGGTTGACCTGGTGGTTACTGTCGCGACGACCGGCTTCTCGCACCTACTGGTCATCAAGAACGCAGCCGCTGCGCGCAACCCCGAGCTGGCCCAGCTGGACTTCACGCTGAAAACCGATGGTCTGACCGTGCGGGAGGACACCGACGGCACCCTGACCGCGACGGACAACGTGACCGGTGGTGCGGTGCTCGAATCCGCCTCACCGATGATGTGGGACTCCGGCGCTCCAGCCGCGGGCGCGGGCGCGAAGCAGCGGACCGGGTCGGCCCAGCAGCGGCGGGACGCGGCGGCCGACGGGCCCGCGGACAACGCCAAGCGGGCCGAGGTGGGCGTCGTTCTGGGTGCCAACAGCCTGACGCTGGTGCCGGATCAGGCGATGCTGACCGATCCGACCACGCAGTGGCCGGTGTATGTGGACCCGATCTGGGAGCACACCCGCAACAGCGGCTGGGCGATGGTGGACAAGGGGTACCCCGCACAGGAGTACTGGAACTTCAGGAACGACGAAGGGGTCGGAGAGTGCCCGGTCGTCTCCCGGAAGTGCGAGAACTCGAAGATCAAGCAGTTGTTCTACGCCCTGCCGACTCCGTACCAGGGCAAGACGATCCTGGAGGCGAAGTTCGGGGTCACCATGACCCACACCTTCGACGGTTCCAGGAAGAACGTGTCGCTGTACCGGGCCAGCAAGGGCATCGGTCCCGGCACGAACTGGAACAACAGGCCCGAGATGAGCGTGCACCAGGAAACCTGGGCGCCGACCGCGACGCAGGACTCCTGCGCCGCCAAGCCGAACGTCTACTTCAACGCCAAGCCGGCGGTCCAGGAAGCCGTGGCCAACGGCTGGGGCACCACCACGTTCGGCCTGCGGGCGCAGAACGAGGCCGACCACACGGCCTGGAAGCGCTTCTGCAACAACGCCCTCCTGTCGGTTCGGTTCAACCGGCCGCCGTCGCGTCCCGCCCTGGCGGGGCTCACCATGTCCCCCGGCGGGGTGTGCGTCTCCGGCGCCAACCGGCCGTACGTGGACCGTCCGCCGACGCTGTACATGGTCCTCAAGGACCCCGACCATTCGGCCCGCGCCGTCGAGGATCTCCGTGGTGAGGTTCAGATCGGCTGGAACAGCGCGGACGGCACCCGCACCACCCGGACGATCGGCACCGACTGGAAGGCCAGCGACAGCCTGTTCTCGGTACCGGTGCCGCATGACATCCCACAGAACACCGTCATCAGTTGGTCCGTGCGGGCCACTGACGGCACCGCCTGGGGACCGTGGGGCTGGGCCGACGGACAGTCGGTGTGCGACTTCGTCTACGACTCCACCAAGCCACCCGCCCCCGACATCGACTCACCGGAGTACCTGCCCAACGACGCCTCGGAGACGACGTCGGCGTGCGTGGAGAACACCACGGCCCTCGGCGCGGTGGGCCGGTACGGCAGGTTCACCTTCGACTCCCCGGGCACCGACGCGATGCGCTACGAGTACGGCTTCAATGGCGACCCGTCCCCGCACAACGTTCTCGTTCCCGCCGAACCCGGCGGCCCGGTGTCGGTGCAGTGGATGCCCGAGGAGGACGGCGACCGCTGGGTGTCGGTGCGTTCCGTCGACCGCGCGAACAACGTCAGCACGACCGCGATCTGCCACTTCGACGTGGCGAACCGCCGCCCGGCCGGCGAGTGGGCGTTGGCCGACATCGAGGACGCCCGGGTGGCCGCCGACGCGGGTGGACGCAATCCGGCGACAGCGGGTGCCGGCGTCACGTTCGGCGTGCCCGGGCCGGGCTGTCAGTACTCGGGCGAACGGTGTGCCGTGGACTACGCGGTACGCCTCTCCGGCGCCGCCGACGGTCACCTGTCGACGGCCAACTCGCGGCTGGTCGACACCGCCACCGGATTCGGTGCGACGGCGTGGGTGCGGCTGACCAATGACCGGGCGGACGCGGTCGCGGTCAGCCAGGACGGCACCGGCGAGCCCGGGTTCACCCTGGGCTTCGACGCCGCCAGCCGGAAATGGGCCTTCAAGATCCCCGCCACCGACATCGACTCGTTCGGCGGCTGGACGGCGACCAGCACGACCGACGCGGCCAGCGACACCTGGACCCACCTGGCCGCCACCTACGACCCGGTGCGGCAGACGATGCAGCTCTACGTCAACGGGCAACTGCAGTCGACGGTGCAGCGGCGTTCGGCGTGGCGGTCGCACGGTCCGGTGCAGATCGGCCGACGCACCGCCAAGAGCGGATACACCGGCCACTGGACCGGCGACATCGCCGACGTGTCCGTCTACGACCGCGTCGTCGCCGCACGCGAGATCACCGAGGTGTCGCGCGTGCGGGCAGTGCGGGTCGGCTATTGGCCGTTGGAGGTCGAGTCGGGCGGCCGAAGCCCCGGGGACGCCGGAGCGGACCTCCTTCTCGGCGGCGGCGCCCGCGTCTACACGGCCGATCCGAACATCGTCCCGCCGATCGACGCGCCGCTCGTGGGGGCCGGACACCTGGTGCTGGACGGCGTCGACGATCACGCGCGGACCGACCGGCCGGTCGCCACGACGGACGGCAGCTTCAGCGTCGCCATGCGGGTCCGGCTGTCCAGCGGCACCTGCGGAAAGAACATGACCGCGGTGTCGCAGGCGGGCTCGGCGGCGAGCGCCTTCGCGATCCGGTGTACGGCCGCCAACCGCTGGGAGCTCGTCCTTCCGCACACCGACGGCGCTCATGCCCCGGCCACGGTTGTATTCGACAACGCCCATGAGCCGACAGCGGACCAAATAGGCCAACAGGTCGCCGTCACCTACAACTCGTTCCTTGACGAGGTGAAGTTGTACGTCGACGGTCAGGTCGCCGCTACCGGAACGGGGCGGCACGCCGCGGCCTGGAAATCGAACGGCGGGCTGCAGGTGGGCCGGTCGCTGACCAACGGAGTCTTCGGTGACTACCTGGCCGGTGTCGTAGACGACGTGCGCGTCTACACGGGCGTAGCCGACGACACCATGATCCAACGGATGGCACTGCCCCAACCGGGTCCGGACCTCTGAGCAAGAGCCCGCACGAGACGAACCCGGCGCGAGCCGACCACCCCCTTCGCTCGTACCAAGCTTTGGAGTGACGATGTTCTTCACCTCGCCCAGGGTGTCCCGACCCGCCCACCGCGCCCGGCACTCGATCGTCTGTGTGACGGCGGTGGCCGTGGCGGCCGGCCTCCTCCAAGCGGTCCCGTCGCCGGCGCAGGCTGTTCCCGGGGACGGTGTGCCTCAGGTGCAGACGCCACCGACCAAGCCGGCGCCCGCGTTGCCGGCGCCGCCGGTACGCCCGCGCAACACCGCCGCTCTGGCCGCGGCGGCGGCGAAACCGCCGACGGTGACGTGGCCGACTCCGGGGGCGGTGGAGGTAACGGTACCGTCGG
>DASVVF010000345.1:0-4893 GCA_036386695.1 Catenuloplanes sp.
AAGAACATCCACCGCCCGGTCGGAGTGGCGGCCACCGGGCCCCGCACCTGTCCGCGGCCCGCGCCGAGCACGTCGGCGTGGGCCTGGGAGGCATCCAGCGCGTACCGGCCCAGATGTGCGGGTATCTCAACGATGTCGAAGGCGATTCCGGTGGTGAGCAGGACCGGGTGCGGCTGGTTCCGCCACCAGGTAGCCACCCGCTCCGATTCGCTGCTCGCGTCGTGTTCCCACTGCTCATCGGCCGGATGGCAGGCCGTCGTGGGGCACCCGGCGCGGCCGCAGACGAACCGGGCACCGGACAGGCAGGCGCCGGGTGTCACGGCCCAGTCCTGCTCGGCGTAGCGCAGTGCCGCGCGACGCAGTCTTATCCGATTTACGAAGTCCGATGGTAGAAATGCCTGTTGTGTCTTCCACTGCATGGCTCGAATACCCCCAGGTCACCTGGTTTGCGCCGTATCAGGCATCGAACACCGTTACCAGCGCGACACGCGGTCGTTGCTTCTGACAGAGGATCGGCTGCAACTTGCATCGAAAACTACGAGCGCTGTTCATCGATCCACCGCACACGCTGTGCGGCCCACACAGACGGGTGAACTCCCGGTAGCGCCACGGCACGGCCGAACCCCACCCGGCCGGCCGGCCACCCGGGCACAGGAAGGGGGTCCAATGGACGAGCTGCCAATCGGCCGCCGCGTCGCCTATTGGCGCGGCCGGCGCAAAATGTCCCAGCAGGTCTTCGCCGATCGGCTGGGCAAGTCTAAGAGCTGGGTCGACAAGGTCGAGCGGGGGGTCCGCCGACTCGACAAGTTCTCGGTTGTCTACGACATCGCCGACGTGCTCCAGGTGGATGTGCAGCTGCTGCTCGGCAAGGACGTCGAACGCCGCCCGGAGAGCATGAACTGCATCGATCAGGTCGAGGTCGAGGAGATCCGCGCGGCCCTTGAGCGCTACGACCAGATCAGCGCCTTCTTCTACGCCACCGCCCACCCGCCGCCGCTGGCGGAGATGCGCAAGGCGGTCAGCCACGCCTGGCTGACGTACCAGCACGCGAAGTACGGCGTGCTCGCCCGCGCCCTGCCGAAGCTGCTGCGCGAAGCGCAGGCCGCCGACAGCGCACACGCGCCCGGCAACGACGGCCGCGACGCCGCCCACCTGCTCGGGCAGGTGTACCAGATCGCGTCGTCGGCGTTGCGCAAGCTCGGCGAGCACGAACTGGCCTGGCTGGCCGCGGACCGGTCGATCGCGGTGTCCCAGCGCGCCGGGGACCACCTGCTCGCCGGGATCGCCAGTTACCGGGTGGGCAGTTCACTGCTGGCGTTGGGGCGGGCCCGCCCGGCGCTGGAGGTCAACGTCAACATCGCCAACCGGCTCGCCGGCGGCGCCCCCGGGGAGAAGTCGACCACCGCGGAACGGCTCTCGGTGTACGGGATGCTGCTGCTCAACGGTGCCATGGCGGCCGCCCGCATCGGGGACAGCGCGACGGTGCGCGACCTGGTCAACGGGGCGGAGGAAGCCGCCAACGCGCTGGGTGGCGACTACAACCACTACTGGACGTGCTTCGGGCCGACCAACGTACAGCTGCACCGGGCCGCCGCCGCGGTGGAGCTCGGCGACGGCCGTACGGCGGTGGAGACCCACCAGCGCATCAACCTTGAGGGGTTCGCGGCCCTGCTGCCGGAGCGGCGCGCCCACCACTTCCTCGACATCGCCCGCGGCTACACGCAGATCGGTGACATCGACAAGGCCAGTGAGATGCTGCTGGAGGGCGATCGGCTGGCCCCCTCGGAGATCCGCTGTCGTCCGCTGGCCCACGAGGTCCTTTCCGACGTGCTGCGTCGCACCCGCGGCGCACCTCCGGCGGCTATCTCGGAGCTCGCCGAACACATGGGAGTTGGGGTATGAGAACGGTCCCGGGTCCGTGAGGGGCGCAATGCCTTCGGGGGTGCTCTACCTCATCGTGTGTGGCTCTCCCATCGCCGGCGATGTCGGCATCCTGGTCGATCTTGCTCAGCGTGAAGGCTGGGACGTCTGTGTGATCACCACGCCCGACGGCCGCAAGTTCGTCGACGCCCTGGCGTTGGCGACCCAGACCGGCCATCCGGTGCGTACGTACTACAAGAGTCCCGGCGACCCGGACGTGCTGCCGGCGCCCGACGCGATCATCGTCGCCCCGGCGACCGTCAACACGATCAACAAGTGGGCCGCCGGCATCGCCGACACGTTGGCCCTGGGCCTGGTGGTCGAGGGGTACGGAACCGGCCTGCCGATCGTGGCGGTGCCCTACACCAACGAAGCCATGGCGCTGTACCCGGCGTTCCGGGAGAACATCCTGCGGCTGCGCAAGTGGGGGGTGACGGTGCTTTTCGGCGACGACGTGTTGCCGCTGCACCCGCCGGGGACCGGCGGTCAGTACCGCGAGCGGTTCCCGTGGGCGTTGGCGTTGGCCAAGCTGCAGGCGCGGTGGACCACCGACGACCGGGTCAGCTGAGCGGGGCCGCCGCGCGGCGTCCGGTCGGCCCGCGGTGGCGGGTGGGACAGCGCGGCGGACGGGAACAGTAGAGTTGGCGGCCGTGACCACCAGCGCAGCCGCCACCCCCACCGTCGCCGACGTGGTGGCCGCCCTCGACGGGCGGTATCCCCCCGGCTGGGCGGAGCAATGGGACCGGGTCGGCCTGGTGGTCGGCGATCCGCAGGCCCCGGTGCGCCGGGTGCTGTGCGTGGTCGACTGCGTCCCGGAAACCGTCGCCGAGGCGTTGGCCCGCCGGGCCGACCTGATCGTGGCCCACCACCCGTTGCTGCTGCGCGGGGTGTCGTCGGTGGCGTCGACCACGTACCAGGGTCGCATCGTGCACCGGCTGATCCGCTCGGATGTGGCGCTCTACGCCGCCCACACCAACGCGGACGTGGCCAATCCGGGCGTTTCCGATGCTCTCGCCGCCCGACTGGGGGTGCGCGACCTGACCCCGTTGCGCCCGGCCGCGCCCGGTAGCCCGGCAGCCGGCGCCGGGCGGGGCATCGGCCGGGTCGGACGGCTGTCGACGCCGATGACGCTGGCCGAGCTCACCCGGTTGGCGGCCCGGGTCCTGCCACCGACCGCCTGGGGGGTCCGCGCAGCCGGCGACCCGGACCAGCTGATCACCACGGTGGCGGTCAGCGGCGGAGCGGGCGACTCGCTGCTCGGCGAGGCCCGGGCAGCCGGCGTGGACGCCTATCTCACCGCCGATCTTCGGCATCATCCGGCCAGCGAGCACCTGGCGGCCGGCGGCCCGGCCCTACTGGACGCCGCCCACTGGGCCACCGAACGCCCCTGGCTCGACGAGTTGGCGGCGTGGTTGTGCGCCGAGTTGCCGGTTGAGACCGTCGTGTCCGACCTCGACACCGACCCGTGGACCATGCACGCGGCCAGCGAACCCACCCCACCGGAGAAGGAGCCCCATCCGTGAAGGCCTCTGCGGAAGCCCAGCGCCGCCTGCTCGATCTTCAGGCTATCGACACGTCCCTCGCCCAGCTCGCCCACCGGCGCCGGACCCTGCCCGAGCTGGCCGAGTTGGACGCGTTGGCCCGCGAGTTGTCGGCCCTGGAGGATGAGCGGGTCCGCGCCCAAGTGGCCATCGACGACCTGGACCGCGACATCAGCCGGTACGAGAAGGACATCGAGCAGGTCCGCGCCCGCAAGGACCGGGACCAGGCGCGCCTGGACGCCGGCAAGGGCCCGGCCAGGGAGATCGAGGCGATCCAGCATGAGCTCGCCACCCTCAACCGGCGACAGTCCGAACTGGAGGACGCCGAGCTGGAGCTGCTGGAGCAGCGCGAACAGGCGCAGGCCAGCGTGGAGGCGGTGGCCGCCCGGCTGGCCCGGACCGCCGAGCAGCGCTCGGCCGCCGAACACCGTCGCGACCAGAGCCTCGCGGAGATCTCCAAGGAGGAGGAGTTCAAGAAGGGCGCCCGCCAGCCACTGGCCGCCGACCTGCCCGCCGACCTAATCAACCTGTACGACCGGATCCGCGACACATCGGGCGGGTTGGGCGCGGCGCTGTTGCGCGCCGGTCGGTGCGGCGGCTGCCGGCTGGAGCTGTACGGCAGCGAGCTGGCCCGGGTCAAGGGCGCCCCGGCCGACGAGGTGGTGCGGTGCGAGGAGTGCCGCCGCATCATGGTGCGGACCGCCGAGTCCGGGCTGTGAGCGGCCTACGGGTGGTGGTCGAGGCCGACGGCGGCTCCCGGGGCAACCCCGGCCCGGCCGGCTTCGGGGCGGTGGTACGCGAGGCCGCCACCGACGAGGTGCTGCTGGAACGCTGCGGGGCGATCGGCACCACCACCAACAACGTGGCCGAGTACTCCGGCCTGATCGCGGGTCTGACAGCGGCCGCCGAACTGGGCGCCACGCACGTCGACGTCCGGATGGACTCCAAGCTCGTGGTCGAGCAGATGTCCGGCCGCTGGCAGATCAAACACCCGGGCCTGCGGCCGCTCGCGGCCGAGGCGGCCCGGCTGATGCGCCGTTTCGACGCGGTGTCGTTCGACTGGATCCCCCGCGAGCGCAACAAGCACGCCGACGCCCTGGCGAACCAGGCGATGGACGAGGCGGCCGGCAGGCCGGCCCGTCCCGGCGCGGCGACCCGCCCATCGGCCACCACCGGTGCCGGCTCCGCCGCGGGCACGGCGGGCCCGTCGGCCAGCGGGTCGGGCTCGTCGGCCCGGGGCTCCGGCGGGTCGGCGGCCGGCTCGTGGACGCCGCCGCCGGCCGAGACCGCGACCCGGCTGGTGCTGGTCCGGCACGGCGAGACGGAACTGACCGCGAGCGGGCGCTACTCCGGCCGCGGCGACGTGCCGCTGTCGGTGGCCGGCGAGGCGCAGGCCCGCGCCACCGCCACCCGCCTGGCGGAGCTGGTGCCA
>DASVVF010000346.1:0-3392 GCA_036386695.1 Catenuloplanes sp.
GCACCTACTCCGTCCACGTCGACATCGACTCGCCGGCGTTGCCCGGCATCCTTGACCGGCAGCTGGTGTCGCTGATCAGCGAGGCACAGGCGGCCAACGAACCGATGGACCGGCCCCGGCTCGTCCTCGAGGACTGGCTCACCGGGCACCGCGTCCTCGACTGGACGGGGGCCTGATGGACACACTCCTCGCCGCCCCGGCCCCGGCCGGGGACCACATGATGACGCCTACCGCCGTCGCCGTCCTCCTCCTGCTCGCCCTGCTCATCGACTGGATGAGCGTCGGCCCCAACTCGCTCCGCGACCGCGCGGCGTTCCTGATGGCCGTGCCGGCGATCAGGGAGGGGTTCAACGGCTCGCCGTTGGACGCCTGGACGGTGGACCTGGCGTCGTCGTGGATTGAGAAGCTGCTGGACATGACTGGTGCCGCGTACATCGCGGGGGCGTCCGTAAGCGCCATTCTCGGAGCCTTAATCGGCCTGTTATTCATCTACGTGGTCGGCTGCCTGTTGCCAGTGAAGGCCAGCAAGAAGTTGGGTCGCTTCGCCACCTTGTCATTCCCGCAATCGCCGCTGTACCGCCTCAATGCGAAGCTGTGGATTGCCGCGATCCTGTTGGGCATGATGGCCGATCTTCCTGGCGGTGTCGTCGGAGAAACGACGGCTTTTTGTGTGGACTTCTTCGCTGAGCTTTTCGCCCCCCTTCCCGGTTGGATGTTCGGAGAGTGAGAATGGTTACTGCTGCTGCTGTTGAGGGGTCTTCGCGCGGTTGGGGCGGCCCGATCGCCATCGTCGTGGCCGGATCGATCTTCTACCTGGTTACGCTGGTCGTGGAGCGGTACCGCAAGATCGACGACTCCTCCCCCGCTCGGACCCCGCCCCGCGAGGTCAAGGATCACACGCTGTATCACGACTCACCTGACACCGATGACACCGATGCTGACACCACACCCTGGTACGGGAAGATCATCAACGTCAACGGCAAGAAAATGCGCGTAGCCCGACACATAATCCGCACCGGCTCGTCACCCAAACCCGATCTCGACATCATCACCGACGACGACTCCGAAACCCTCGAAGAATACATCGCCCGAGTCGACGAGGCCGGAATGGCGTACAGCGAAATCGTCCGCAACGCAGTCGACAGCTACGGCATTTCCGAGGCGACGGCGAAACGGCGCATCCGGGATATTCGCGACCGGCGGGAGAGCGTGGCATGAAGGCTCAAGAAATCCGTACGGTTCGGGAACACCTGATCGCCGACTGGGACCCCCGGCTGGTGGCCAACGTCCTCTACGCCGCGTCGGGCCGGGGCGACCTGGTCTCGGCCGGGCCGCTCCACCAGCTGCCCGACGGGCGGGTCGCTGTGAAGGCTCGCCTCCTTGACCGGCCACCCGCCGCGCCCGGGCGCCGGTGGGGCAAGCCGGCGGCCGTGGCTGGTGCCGTGGCGGTCGCCCTGGGCCTTCTGGCCGCCGCCGTGTGGTGGGTCCTCGCCCACCTCGCCACGGTCCTCACCGTCCTGGCCGTAGCAGCGGCGCTGTACGTCTCGGTGGCGCGTACCGGCGCCGCGTGCCGAGGGCCGCAGCACTGCCCGGGCTGCGGCCACTGAGCCCTGGACGCAGCGATGCCGCCCGGTCACCACCTCGCGAGAGGCAGTGACCGGGCGGCGCCGTGCTGGTGCTGGGACGGGTCAGGACCTGGTGGTCGTGCCGCCCGTGGTGGGGCTCACCTGCGGTCGGATCCCGAACAAGGCGCACCCGGCCAGCACCATGGCGGCCAGAGCGCCAACCACGACGTCCGGGACGCTCATGCCGTACTCGGCAAGCAGAGCCGCGCCGGCGGCCACCACAGCCGTGAACACGGCCGGCGCTATCGGCCGGGTGGTGACGGCGATGATGACCGCCGCGATGAACGCGGTGAGTGCCGCCGCGGCGCCGGCGTCAACGCCGGGTACGCCGATGGCGGCCAGCACGGTGAAGACCGAGCCGATCGCTCCGATGATGAGTGCTGGCTCTCGCCCGAACAGCTTCATGGTGATCTCCTCGCTACGTTGGTCGGATGGTGCGGCTGATCCCCATGAAGCAGGGCGGGAAGACGGTGTGGGTGGAGGACGCCCCGACGGTCTGCCCCGGCGGTCACACGGCCGCCCAGCTGCCGGGCACCACGGGGTGTCCCGGGTGCCACTACACGGTGAGGTCCTGGCGGTGCCAGGAGTGCGGTGTGAAGCAGTACGACGACGAGCACGCCTGCCGGAAGTGAGCCGGGCCCGGTCAGCAGGTCTGCGACGGCGGCGGCGGTACGGGGCTGAGCTTGCGGCGCTGCTCGATCCGGTCCCGTTCGGCCCGGATTTCCCGGCGGCGGGCCTCGTTCCCGTCGAGCGACCGCGCCGTCTGGGCGTTGACCCTGATGAGGTTGGCGTACGCCGCGGCCTTGTCCTGCCGGGTGACGCCGGGCTGCCCCAGCGTCACCACCAGGTGTGACATGGCAGCCGCGTCCTGCCGGTACCGCTCGCGGTCGCTGTCGGCCAGGATGCTCTCAGCGTCGTTGAGCTTGCGGTCCTCGGCGGCCGACTCGGACCGGGCGGCCTGCGCGATGTTGGATCGCTCGGTGTACGCCGCCAAGCACCCGGTGAGCTGGTATTGCTGAACGCCGACCCACATCGACAGGAACAGCGCTACGACGGCGGTGGCCTGCACTACGCGGGTGGCCATACGGGAGTCCAGCCACGTCACGACCTGCTTGACGGTCGGGCTCATCGGTGGTCCTTCCGGGTGAGTAGGTACCGCACGGCGACTCCGGCCGCCGAGCACGCGGCAAGGGAGAGCACCACCTGCAGGCTGTAGCTCACGGCGCCGCCTGGCCCTCGGCCGGCGTTGCCGGCTCCGCTGCAGGCTCCGTGGTGGTGTCCTGCCGCCGGCCGAGTGCCGGCGGAGCCAGGGCCAGTACGAGGAAAGCTGGCACGCCCAGCAGGGTGGCGTCGGGCAGCTCGCCCTTGGCCAGGTAGAAGGCGACGACCACGCACCAGGTGCCGAGGCCGACGATCATGACCAGGTTGCGCAGCCACGGGGGCACGGGTTCCTCCCCCTACTCGGTGGGTCATCAGGCCGGTGGTGCGGTGGCGAGGGCGGCGACTGCCCGCGTGATCACCTGCTGCAGGGCGCTCGCCAGCTCGTCCCGGGTGACCGGGTCCGAGCCGGCCGGCAGGACCGCGAGGACCTGCTGCGGCATCGCGGCGACCTGCTGGCGCAGCTCCAGGTGCCGGGCGGCCGACTCCGCGGCCAGCTGGTCGACGCGCGCCAGCACGGCCTCCTCGTTGACGCCCTGGACGGCAGCCAGGATGGCGCCCTGGGCGAGCCGGACCGCGGCGAACTGCTTGCCCAGCTCCGCCTGGATC
>DASVVF010000347.1:0-2996 GCA_036386695.1 Catenuloplanes sp.
CGTGACGCTTACCGCGATCGCGGTCGCCGCCGGCGCCGAGGACGCACAGCAGCCGTCCGCCGCGGGCGGTGGCGAGGTCACGCAGCGCCGCCAGGGCCGCCACGATCGCGTCGGGCTTGTGCGCGTAGTCGACCACGCCGAGCACCGGGCCCGGGGCGCTGACCTGCTCCAGCCGGCCGGGCACGCCGGCGCAGGCCGCCACTCCCCGAGCCGCGGTGTCCGCATCGACCCCCACGGCGACCAGCGCCGCCAGTGCGAGCAGCGCGTTGGCCACGTTGTGCCGCCCCGGCAGGGACACCCAGGCCGGCACGGCGCCACGCGGCCCGTCGGCGGTGAACCGCTGGGCGTACCCGTCGGCCCGCACGTCGGTGGCCCACCAGGTGGCGGCCGGGTCCCCGGCGGCGGAGAAGGTGACGGTGTCGTCGCGCCGCAGCGGCCCGAGCGCCGGATCGTCGAAGTTGAGGATCTCGACGGCACACCGGCCGTCGAACAGCAGTGCCTTGGCGGCGAAGTACTCCGCCGCGTCGGCGTGGAAGTCGAGGTGATCCAGCCCGATGTTGGTGAAGCCGCCGACCGCGAACCGGACCCCGCCGACCCGGCCCATCGCCAGGGCGTGGCTGGAGACCTCCATCACCACGGCGGTGACCCCCCGCTCACGGGCGGCAGCCAGCATGGCGTGCAGGTCGGTGGCCTCCGGCGTGGTGCGCACGCTGTCCACGACCAGGTCACCGAGGCGGGTCTCGACGGTGCCGATCAGTCCGGTGGTCATCCCGGCGGCGCGCAGCCCGGACTCGACCAGGTAGGCGGTGGAGGTCTTGCCGGCGGTGCCGGTGAGCCCGATGACGGTCAGCTCAGCGGTCGGGTCGCCGTACACGGCCGCCGCGACGGTCCCCAGGGCCGCGCGGGGGTCAGCGGTCACCAGCGCCGGCAGCCCGGCGGCGGCGGCGACCGGGGCACCGGCGGGGTCGGTGAGAACCGCCGTCGCACCGGCGGCGGCGGCGGCGGCGATGAAGTCGGCGCCGTGCCGACGGGCCCCGGGCAGGGCCGCGTACAGGTCGCCGGGACGTACCTCACCACTGGCGTGGGTCACCCCGGTGACCGTGACCGCCGCCACGCCATCGCCCGGCGTCACCTGCAGCAGCGCGGCAAGCTCAGGGAGCCGACGGGGGGACACGATCCGGGGACGGGGATTGCCGGGCACGGCGGTAGACCCTACCCGGTCGGCCGGGCCCGACCGCACACGCCATGCAGGCGGGTACGGCGGCCCGGCGGGCGGCGACCGGCACGGCCGGTCACCGGGTGATGACGAACTTCGGCGGCTTCGTCCCGGTCGGTGGCACCTGGTAGTGGCGCAGGGTGAACCCCATCATGTCGCGGAACGCGGAACTGACGGCGTCGCCGCCGTTGTTGCCCGGAGCGTGCGCGAAGACGGCGACGACGTAGCGCGGATTGTCGGCCGGTGCCATCCCGACGAACGAGGAGACCTCGCCCGCGACGTACTTGCCGTCGACCACCCGGGCGCCGGTGCCGGTCTTGCCGGCCACCCGGTATCCCGGGATGGCCGCCACGGTGCCGGTGCCGCGCTCGACCGTGGTGACCGCCTCCAGCATCGTGCGCAGGTCGGCCGCGGCCTTCGGGCTGATCACCTGGCGTCGCTGCGGCGGCGGTGCCGCGGTGCGGACGCCGTCCGGGCTGATCGACTCCTTGATCAGGTGCGGCTGGATCCAGGTTCCGTCGTTGGCGATCGCCGCGTACGCGGCGGCCATCTGCAGCGGTGTCACGTCGACGCTGTGCCCGATCGGGATCGACCCGTGCGAGGAGGCGTTCCACTGCTCGGGCTTGAGGACCCGACCCGACGCCTCCCCCGGCACGCCGACGCCGGTGGCCTTGCCCAGGCCGAATTTGAGCTGGTAGTCGTACACCTTCCGCGGGGTCAGCAGATCGGCCAGCGCGATCGTGCCCACATTGGACGAATACGCCAGCAGCCCCGGCATGGTCACCCGGGTGCCCTGCTTGTGGGGCTGGGTGTCGGTGAAGGTGGTGTCACCCTTGCGGATCGCGGGGCCGATCTTCATGGTGGAGTCGGCGTTGATCAGACCCTCGTTGAGAGCGGCTCCGAAGATCAGCGCCTTGTGCACCGAGCCCGGGTCGACCACCACGCTGGTGGCCACGTCCTCGCGGTCGACCGGCTTGGCGTCGAACGGCTTCGCCGCGTTGTAGGGCGGGTGACTGGCCTGGGCGAGCACCTCGCCGGCACGCACGTCGATCAGCACCGCCGCGGCGATGGTCGCGTTGACCTGCTTCGCGCTGCGGGTCAGGATCCGCTGGATCTCGAACTGCAGGTCCCGGTGGATGGTCAACTGCAACGAGGTGCCCGGTCTCGCCGGGGTCTCCCGGCGGTGCCCGCCGGGGATCTCCTTGCCGACGCCGGTGTCGGGGTTGCCCTGTTCGTAGATCCGCTCCCCGTCCACACCGCGCAACAGCTGGTCGTAGCGGGCCTCCAGGCCTTCCAGCCCGGACAGGTCGGTGCCGGTGAAGCCGATCAGGTTGGCCGCCAGGTCGTGGCCGGGCACGTCCCGGCGCTCGTCGCGGTGGCTGCCGATGCCGGGCAGCTTGAGGGCCATGATCTTCTCGGCGACGTCGACGTCGACGCCCCGGGCGAGGTACTCGAACCTGGACGCCACACCGTCGGGCCGCTTCTTCTTGCGCATCGTCTGTTCCAGCAGGGAGCGCTTGATGCCGAGCAGGGGCGAGAGCTTGACCGCGGCCGCGGCCGGGTCCTGCACCTCCTCCGGGTCGGCGTAGACGTAACGACCTTCGACGGTGCGCACCAGCACGGCCCCGGAACGGTCGTAGATGGCCCCTCGGGGGGCCGCCAGGGCCACCTTCCTGAGCCGCTGTTCGAGTCCGCCGTCGGCGTACGCGGCGGTGTCGCCCACCTGCAGGACGACCAGCCGGATGCCGATCGCCGCGAACAACGCCAACGCCAGCACGGT
>DASVVF010000348.1:0-13780 GCA_036386695.1 Catenuloplanes sp.
CAGCGCGGTCCGCCCCGCCGGGGGCCGGGCCGGGCGGCCCGCTTCGCTCGCCCGACCGCCCCCCGGCGGCTAGGCCGACGCCGCCACGGCGGGGGCCCGTTCGGCGGCGATGCGCAGCGCCTCCACCAGTCGGCGGTACAGGTCGTCGGCGGCGAGCAGTTCGGTGTGGGTGCCCTGGGCCCGGATCCGGCCGTCTTCCATGACCACGATCCGGTCGGCGTCCAGCACGGTGGACAGCCGGTGCGCGATCGTCACGACCACGCCGAGCGCCGCCCGCTGGCGGATACAGGCCTGCAACGCGGCCTCGGTGAGCCCGTCGACCTGTGCGGTGGCCTCGTCGAGCAGCAACACGTCGGGCGTACGCAGCATCGCCCGGGCCAGCGCGATGCGCTGGCGCTGCCCACCGGAGACGTCCGTCGACGACAGCGACGTGTCGAGCCCTTCGGGCAGCGAGTCGACCTTCTCCTGGAGGCGCACCGCGCGCAGCACCGCCCTGAGTTCGTCGTCACTGGCATCGGGGTGGGTGAAGCGCACATTGTCGCGGATCGTCCCCGGAACGACGGGTGTCTCCTGCTCGACGTAGGCCAGTCGGGCCCGGATCTCGTCGTGCGGATAGGTCCGGTACGCCAGACCGTCGAGCTGCAGTTGCCCGTTCTCCGGTTCGAGGAAGCGCAGGATGAGGGAGAACAGCGTCGTCTTGCCGGCACCGGACGGCCCGACGATCGCGGTGTGCCCGCGCCGCGGGATCTCCAGGTCGATGTCGCGAACGGCCGGCGGGGCGTCCGGGCCGTAGCGGGCGGTGACCCCCCGCAGGGCCAGGACCGGCAGTTCGTCCCGGGGTACGGGTGGGCCCTCGGCGGTACGCGGCGGCGACGCCGGCGTGACCGGCTCGATGTCGATGGCTTCGATCTCCCGGATCCGCCCGGCCGCGGCGACGCCGGCCTGCAGCGCCGTCACGTTCTGGGTGAGTTCGGTGATCGGCCCCATCAACTGGAACGCGTACAGGAGGAACGCGATGAGGCTGGAGATCTCCAGCAGGCCGGCCTGCGCGCGCCAGGCACCGATGCCGAGGATCGCGATGACCGACAGCTGGATGCCGGTCCAGGCGATCGTCCACACCGACGCGGTGACCCGGGCCGCCCGGACCCCGTGTGCCGCGGCGTCGCGGGCGTCGGCGAGGATGGCCGCGCTCTGGCGGGCCTCGGCGCGGCTCGCCTTGACGGTCCGGATCGCCCGCAGCGCCCCTTCCAGCGCACCGCCGAGCTGGCCCACGGATTCCTGGGCGCTGGCCTGCGCCTTTCCGATGGACGGCATCAGCGTGGCCATCAGCAGCCCGACCACGACGACCGCGGTCATCGTGCAGCCGAGCAGGAAAAGGTCGAGAAAACCCATCAGGACGAGGGTGCCGACCAGGGCGATCCCACTGTTGACCAGTCCCACGACACTGCTGGACGCCTCGTGCAGCAGTGCGGTGTCGGAGGTGACCCGGGTGACCAGTTCGCCGCTGGTCCGGCGCTGCAGGGCCCCGACCTTCGCCCGGAAGTACCGCTCGACGATCGCGGTGCGGGCGTCCAGGACGATCTGCTGGGCCAGGGCGCCGAGCAGGGTCCACTGCCACAGCGTGATCGCCGCCCCCAGGACGACGAGGGCCACCAGCGCCCCGATCGGGCGGGTCAGGTCGGCTCCGTCGCCGAGCGTGTCGAGGACCCACTTGGTCACCAACGGCGTCGCGAGCCCGGCCGCGTTTCCGACCAGGCCCAGCACCAGCCCCACCAGCATCGTCGACCGGTGCGGGGCCAGAAACGACATCAGGGTACGTAAGCGGGGCAGCGTGGGCTCAGCCGCAGGCGTGGATGATGGCATACCCGCAATGGAACACTGATGTTCCATGTTAGTCAACCAGTTATCTAGACTGGGAAGTTGGTACCCTCCCGACATGAGCGATGCGCAGGAGTCGGGAAGCCGAGCGCGAACCCGCCGCGCCATCGTCGACGCCGCTATCGAGGTGCTCGGTCGCAACCCGGCCGCGACCCTCGGTGAGATCGCCGCCGCCGCCGACGTCGGGCGCACCACCCTGCACCGCTACTTCGCCGAACGCGCCGACCTGCTGGTCGCCGTCAACGCCGAAGGCGTCGCCCGACTCGACCGGGCCGCCGCCCGGGCCCGGATGACCGAGGGCACCGGCGCCGCCGCCATCCGCCGGCTGTGCCAGGAGTATTTCGACCTCGGCGACGTGCTCTCGCTGCTGTTCAGCGAGCCGTTCCTGCTCTCCCACCCGGAGTGGATCAGCCAGCGCGGCTGTGTGGACCCCGCGTTCGTCGCCATGGTGGAACGCGGCCACCGCGACGGCACCGTCGACCCTGAGCTGCCCGCGTCGTGGCTGCAGAGCCTCGTCTGGTCCCAGCTGTACGCCGGGTGGAGCTACGTCGCCGACACCGGCACCTCACGGCACGAGGTCCTGCGGCTCATCCTGCGCACGATCGACGGGGCGGTCTCGGTCAAGACCCCCCGGGAGCAAGCGGCCTGAGGGTCGCGCATGGCGCCCGTCACCCGTCACCCGTCACGACGCTCGGCGGAACCGGGCGGGCGCCGGTCGGCGACTCCGCGTCCGCCGCTACCGCTGGCGGTCGGCGGCGCGCGACCACAGCGCCGGCCAGCCACCGCCGGGCAGCCACGAGGAGGGCACCAGCAGGCCGTGAGCGGCGATCCGCTGCCAGAACCCCTCGGGTACGGCACCCAGCTCACCGGCGTCGGGCCAGGCGCCCTGCCAGAGGTCGTCGCGGAGGGACGACTCCGGGAAGCCCGGCACCCGCACCCGGCGACGTGGGCACACCGCCGTGACAGCGCCGACCGCCGGCCCGGTCGGGCCCCCTCCGCTGGGCGTGAGGCCGGTCGGGCCCCCTCCGCTGGGCGTGAGGCCTCCCCAGGACGTCACGGTGAGGGCAGCCGCGCGGATCAGCGGGCCGTGCGGGCGGGCGATCACCGCGCGGGCCAACTCCGGCGCGTCCTGCCGGAGCAGGACACCGAAGGCTCCGCGTACCCGCAGCGCCACCAGGGCGGCCGTCCGGGCCGGCGCCACCTGGGGCAGCCGGGCCAGGACCCGCAGCGAACGCGGCGGTAGCGCGTCCACCAGCAGCGGCGCCAGTCGTTCCGCTGTGGACGGTGGCAGCGCCGCCACGGCCCGGGCCAACGGTCGGTCGGCGGTGGCCTGCCAGAGCCGCACCAGGCCGGGACCGTCCGCGTCGGTCAGGGCCAGCTGGCAGGCCCGGACGAGACTGGCGGGTGCGGCCCGGCGCAGGGCGGTCAGCGCGTCCTGCGGGTTCGTCACCGGGGCGGGCCGCGCGCCGGGGAGGCGTACCGTGAGGGCGGCCAGCACCGCGACGGCCTGGACCGTCGCCGGTTCCGCCAGGGCCGCCGCCGTCCGGTCGCCGAGCGCGTCGCCCACGTCGCGCACCAGGCGCGCACCGGGGGCCGACCGGGCCCCGCGCGGTCGCGGGTCCGACGCCAGGTCGGCCGGCGCGACTGGCGCCGGCGGTTCGGCGGTGGCCAGCCCGGCGGCCCAGGTACGGGTCCGGCGCAGCAGGTCCGGGTCGGGGTCCTCGTTGAACCGGGCCCGGATCTCCGCCAGCCGCCAGCCACGGGTGATCGGGCCCAGTTCGACGTTGGCAAGGATGCGGTCATCCGGCGCGCGCAGGGCGAGCAGCACCGTACTGCCGGCCGCCGCCGCGTCCAGGTAGTGCTGACCGGCGATGCAGTTGCCCATGTAGTCGGACCAGGCGGCGAGTTGCCGACCGGTGCGGGCGACCTCGATCCGGGCGTCCGTTCCGGGCAGCACGGTGCCGTCAGCCTCCGCCAGCACCGGCGGGACGGCGAAGGTGCCGACCAGGGCCTGCGCGACGGCGGCGTCGGCGAGCAGCCCCGCCACCAGCTCGGGCCAGGTCCGACAGCGACGCGGGAGGTGCCCGCCCAGGTCGGCGAGCTGCGCCGTGCCCGCCGCCGCCAGGGCGATGGAGTCCGGACGCGGCACGAGCGGTTCGTCCGGGGGCCGCGGGTCGAGTTCCGTCCGCGGGACGTCCCCGGCGCGCGGCGTGACCACCGCGGCCGGGTATCCGTTCAGCTGCGCCAACGCGTCGGCCAGTTCGGCGTACCAGAAGAGGTCGCCGATGGTTTCCACCTCGGCCGGCGCTCGGTCCGGTTCGGCGCGCAACCGATCGGCCAGGGTCGGGGCCCGCCCGTCGGCCAGCAGCGGGTGCTGCGCCCAGGCACCGAGCCGGTCCGGGGACAGGTACCCGACCGGCCCGCGCCACGGACCCAGCGTGGTCGCGGCCCAATCGGTGAGGTCCTCCCGTACCGACACCGAATCCTCTTCGGTGATGTGCCAGACGAAGGCGTCCACCGCGCGCATCACCACGGTGCCGTAGGCGCCGGCGGCGGCCAGCCGCTGCCGCACGTACGCGCTCCGCCCGGCGTCCAGTGGCTTGCCAGGGTGCGCCCGGCCCCGGATGTCGCGCAGGTACGACCCGGGGCGCGCCGGCAGACCGGTGAGCCCCGGCACCGCCCGCGCCGACTGCGCCGCCTCCTTCTGGGTCAGCGCCGCGGCGGCTGCCTCGATCCCGGGCCAATGCCGCGCGAGGGCCGCCCCGAGGCCGTCGTCCAGCGCCGCCACGGCCACCCGGGCCAGCACCGTCGCCGCCTGAGCGTCGCGCAGCAGCCGGTTGCCCACCCGCACCCAGTAGGTGCTCCCCGGACGCCACAGCGCCGCCTGCGGCAGCGTCGGCTCGCCGGCGACCTGGGCCCGCAGCCGGGCCAACACCTCGTCCTGCTCGAACCGCTCGTAACGGGCCCGCAGGTCATCAACGAGGTCCGGGCGACCCTGTGCCGCCCGCAGACGCTCGCGACGCAGCCGGGCCGACCCGTGCGCGCACACCTGCTCCCACAGGTCCGTCAGCAACTCCAGCCGGCGCGGGCGGGACACTTCCCGCAACACCCGGGCGAGGTGCCCGCCCACCATCGACGGCAGCCCGTCCGGGAACGGATCGACGCCATCGGGGGCGCGCAGCTCCAGCAACCGCACCAGCTGTTCCGGTCCGAGCACGTCACTGGCCGCCGCTGCGAACCGCAACGTGGCCCAGCGACCCTCGTCGATCGCTGCCCGGGCCGCGGCGCCCACCGGTCGGGTCGCGGTCGGGCCGAACAGGGCGACCAGCAGGGCCGGCGGATCACCGAACCGGTCGGCGAGCCACGGAAACGACAGGGCCGCCAGCACGGCGTCGCGCCGGTCGCCGGCACCGCCCTGCGTGCGGGCCGACCGGAAACCGTCGCCCAGGTCCGCGCCGACGTCGGCGACCACCGTACCGCCGGCTCCGACCAGCCGGCTCAGCTCCCGCAGTGCCTGCCCGGCGGCGTCGGCGTCGGCGGACCGCGGCCCCACCACGACCGGCGTGCCGGGCGGCGGGTCGGCCCGGGCCGCCTCGACAGGCAGACCCGCCGGGCCGAGGATCCAGATCCGTCGGTCCGGTCCCGGGAGCACCCCACCCGACAACCGCAGCGCCACCCGACCATGATGCCCCGGCCGTCCAGCGGTTTAGCGGCCGGTGACAGGCCATGCCGATGCGCCGCGGGGGCCCACGCCGATCCGGTTGTCGGCCTGCGCCGGCCACCGCAGGCCACGTCCACAAGGGATCGTCGCCGGGACAAGGGCGGACGTCGACGTGTGTTACCTTGATCGCGATGGACGTCCACTCGGGGGATGGAGGATTCATGGGTAAGATTCGTCTGGGAATTTTCAGCGCGGTTGCGGCGGTGGCGCTGACGGCCGGCGTGCAGAGTCCGGCAGCAGCGGCTTCCGGCGCATGGCACGATCTCGGCTGGTACCAGTACCACTCGACCTGCGACGCTGAAGGCCGGCGACTTGTCAACCAGGACCGCAACGACGATTACACCCGCTGGATTTGCACGCAGGATTCGCCGGGTTACCGCCTTCGGGTTTTCCAGGTGTACTAAGAGTTCCAGGTGTACTAAGAGGTAGGACAGTTCCACTTCAAGGTGGATGGAACGGCCTCCGGGAGACAAGTTCCGGGGGCCGTTCGTCTTTGTACGCGCTGTGTCATTGCCGGTCAGCCTGACCCGCCGCGCGACCTCAACGGCGATCATCGGCCCACGTTGACGCCGTTGAGATGGGCCAGCATCGACTGGTTGGCTTCCCAGCCGTCCGGGAACTTGACCGGCACGTTGAGATGCACCGGCTCGGTTGACGGGTGTTCGTCGAGCAGTTCGGCGATCCCGGCCCGGGCCACCACCACGCACGCGTGCCGGTGGCGGGACGTCAGCACGCACAGCCGCCCGGATTCCAGGTGGAACGATGTGGCGTCGCGCCGCCCGGACAGTGGGTGCAGGACCACGGTGACGTCGTACTCGCGGCCCTGCAGCCGGTTGGCCGTATCGACGGTCACCTCGGCGGCGGACGGCGGCAGGAAGGAGCGGATCGCCGCGACCTGGTCGCGGTGCGCGGCCCCGATCGCGATCCGGTCCGCGGTCACCGGGCGGCCACCGGGAGCGGACTCGGACACCGCCACGGCTTCGCGGGCGAGCAGCCGGGTGGCCAGTTCCGCGCAGGCGGCGGCCGCTTCCGCGTCCGTCCGCACGGTGTGCCGGGCGGGCAGCTCGTAGAATCCCCAGCCGGACGTTGCGGCGGCGTCCAGGCAGGCGTCCACCGTCGAGCCGGCCCCGGGCGCCGACAGCCTCAGCGAGCGGTCGGCGGCGCGGGTGCCGGACCGGAAGCCGGTGAACGGGTAGAAGGCCGCCGCCACCACCGGCGCCGCCGAGGCGGGCAGCCGCCACGAGACCGGCAACCGGTGTACGGGCAGGTCGGGGTTGTGCCGCAACAGCACCGCGACGGCGCTCTGCATGGGATCCCAGGAAAGACCGGTCCACCGATCCAGCTCCACTGTGGAGAAGGGGTCGAGCTGGCCGGGATCGCCGACGAACAGGGCCCGCTCGAAGCGGGGCGCGACCCGCAGCAGGGCGTCGGAGCGCATCTGGTACGCCTCGTCGACGATCGCCCACGGCCAGGTGCCTTCGGTGACGGTCGCCCATTTGGCGGCCGTACCGATGACGATGGGTGGATCGCCCAGGTCAGGGACCTTGGCGGCGACGCGGCAGCCGGGATGCGCGCGGACCCGCGGGGAGGCGATGTAGTCGGTGGCGGAGAGGCGGCCGAGCCGCACCTCGGGCGACGCTACCCCGAGGCGGGCGATCAGGTCGTCCACCTGTTCGTTGGTCTGGGCGATGACCATCTGCGGGTCCCCCGACGCGGCGAGCATGCCGGCGGCGCGTACCACGAGGGTGGATTTCCCGGCCCCCGGCGGTGAGTCGACCACGACCCCGCGGTGCTCGCCGGATCGCAGGTCGGCCAACACCGCCTCGACCACCCGGCCCGCCTCGGCCGCGGGGGTTACCTCCAGCATGCCCACCTCCCGGTTCCGACCCGGCACCGTACCGCGTGCTGGTCGGCGTCGGCACGACGCCACGCGTCCAGGCGTTCCGTCGGAGCCGCGGTGGTCCGTGCTGGGTCGGTGCCGCTGGGAGACCCGATTCGCCGCGCCGGCGGATCCCTGATCAGGGCTGGCCGACCGCGACGATCAGGGCTGGCCGACCGCGACGACGCCGCTTTCGTAGGCGAGGACAACCGCCTGGGCCCGGTTGGTCAGGTCAAGTTTCGACAGGATCCGGGCGACGTGGGTCTTGACCGTGCTGTCCTCGATGCGCAACGCCTTGGCGATGTCGGCGTTGGTCAGGCCGCGGGCGATGTGCCGCAGCACCTCGGCCTCGCGTGCGGTGAGGTGGGCCAGCCGCGAATCGGCCGGACGCGGCGGGTGCAGCGCGGCGAATTCCGCGATGAGGCGGCGGGTGACCGACGGGCTGACGAGTCCGTTGCCGACGCTGATGGTGCGCACGGCGGCGATGAGTTCCTCCGGCTCGGCGTCCTTGAGCAGGAAGCCGGCCGCTCCGGCGCGCAGCGCACCGAAGACGTATTCGTCCAGGTCGAAGGTGGTGACGACCAGGACGGCGATGGTGGGGTCGGCGCGCGGTCCGGCGAGCAGGCGGGTTGCCGCCAGCCCGTCCATCCGGGGCATCCGGATGTCCATGACGACAACGTCGGGAAGCAGCTGACGGGCCAGCGTGACCGCCTGCGCTCCGTCGGCGGCCTCGCCCACCACGCACAGATCCCGCTGGGCGTCGATGATGGCCCGGTATCCGCTGCGGACCACCGCCTGGTCGTCGGCGATCAGCACCCGGACGGTCACGGGTGCACCGGTGCCGGCAGGGCCGCCGTGACCAGCCAGCCGACCGCGTCGGGTGCCGGCCCGGCGTGCAGGGTGCCGCCGACGAGTGCGGCTCGTTCACGCATCCCCACCAGCCCGTGGCCGGGCAGGCCGGGCCTGCCGCTCGGCTGACCGTGGTCGGACACCGCCAGCTGCAGCAGCGCGTCGCCGTAGTGCAGTGACACGCTCGCGCGGCTGATGGAGCAGTGCCGGTGCACGTTCGTCAGCGCTTCCTGCACGATGCGGTACGCGGCGGCCTCCGCCGGCGGCGGCAGGGTCCGCTCGGCGCCCGTGACGCGCACGTCGACGTCCAGCCCGATCGCCCGCACCGCGGTCAGCAGAGCCGGGAGATCCGCCAGCCGTGGCTCGATGGGCAGCTGTGGGGCGAACCCGTCCCCGCGGTGGGGGTCCGCGCCCGATGGCAGGCCCTCCCGGGTGCGGGCGACCGCCAGCCTGGTCTGGGTCAGTGCCTGGGAGGCGATGTCGGCGATGAGTGCCAGCGACTCGCCGGCTCTGGCCGGGTCGGTGCCCGCGAGCATCCGACCCGCTCCGGCCTGCACCCGGATCGCGCTGAGGTGGTGCCCGACGATGTCGTGGACCTCGCGTCCGATCCGTAGCCGCTCGCGGATCGTCGCCTCCCGGGTGTCCCGGGCGTTGAGTTCCAGCAGCAGCGCGGCCTGGGCACGCAATTCGGCGTTCAGGGCGACCCTGGTTCGCAGCAACTCGACGAGGATCAGCGGAATGAGGGTCACGCTGACCTGGAGGACGAAGTCGAAGGCGGTGTAGCCCGACCCGTTCCGCGAGCCGATCGCCACGGAGACAGCCACCGTGCCGAGAAACGCCGTGCCGGCGAAGAACCAGGCGATGCGGCGCCGGTCCCGGTAGATCGCGGCCGCCGTGCTCGCGATGGCGCAGTAGTACCCGGCGTTGTTCGGGTATTGCAGCGCACCGGTCGCCAGGGCGCCACCGACCGACACCATCGCCGCGGGCAGGGGCCGGGTGCGCCACCACATCAGCGGCAGGACCATGGCCGCCACCAGCAGCAGGGCCGGTGCGTCCGGCCGGCGGACGTCCGCGGCCGGCTGCGGCCAGTACAGCGTCACCAGCGTGACCAGGCCGGCCGACGCGACGATAGCGGCGGGCGGCAATTGCCCTATCCGAAGCCCGAGGCGGGCGGCAGCGTTCCGGACATGATCGACCTCGGCCATCCGGTCATCGTCGCAGCGGGATACCGGTTCTGCGTCCCCACAAAGGACTACTCGGCCTACCATCGCCGGCCGACGACCGGCGTCCGCCGCCGGCCCGAGACTGCACGGGTCCGTTCCGGTTCGGCGATGAGGACTTCCATGATTCGCACGCAGCGTTCGCAGCTCGATGACCGGACCCACCGACGCGGGGTCACGCGTCCCGGGGTGGTGGGCCCGGATCTGGGCTTCTTCCTCGCCGTGACGTTCGCGGTGAGCTGGTCGGCGTGGGGGCTGGCGATCCTGACCGACCGGCCCGCGACGACACCACCGACCGTGGTGCTGTTCCTGCTCGGCGGGTTCGGACCGGCCTTCGGCGCCCTGGCCACCTGGGCGCGCCGCCGCCGCCGGGGGCAGCCGCCCCCGGACACCGCACGGCGGGTCAACGGCCTGCGATGGCTGTTCCCGGCGCTGCTCCTCGGCGCCGGCCCGGTCGTGGTGGCGACCTTGCTGACGCCCGCGTTCGGTGGTCCGGCCTGGAATCCGGCGCCGGGCGGCACGGCGGTACGGGACCTCGGTGGCCCGGTGACCTTCGCGTTGCTGTATCTCATCGCCGGGCCGCTGTCCGAGGAATTCGGCTGGCGGGGGACGGCCCATCCCCGGCTGCGCCGGGTGATGGGACCCTACGGGGTCGGTCTGGCCTCCGGCACGGTGTGGGTTCTGTGGCACCTGCCGCTGTTCCTGATTCCGGGCTCCGCCCAGTACGCCGTCGGTTTCGTCGGCTTCGATTTCGCCTTCTACGTGTTCAGCTGTTACCCGCAGGCGGTTCTGCTCGGCCACGCCTACGAGAATTGGCGTGGTGGGGTAGCGGGTGCGGTGACGGTCCATTTCTCGTACAACGTCGCGGCCACGCTTCTGGACGCCGATTCGGTGGTCGCGTTGGCACTGTTGCTGGCCGCCCAGACGATCGCCGCCGTTGGGCTCACGCAGTGGGCCCGACACCGTGGCGCGGACGGTCCCGCCCGCGCTGCCACGTCCGGGCGCCGCGGGCCGGAGATAGACAAGTGACGTCGGGTCATGGCGACGGGAACAGCGGGTGACGTGTCTGATCCCACACCGGTGAGACAGATAATGTGCCCGGGTTATCCGGTTGGTCGCGAAGATTCGGTAGCGCTCGGTTATCGCCACCCCTACACTCCCTGAGCCTGGTGACCGACTCCGGGGAGACCGAATGAATTCATCGTCTCCCCCGCCCACTTACCGGTATTGGAGAGAACGCGTGAATTTCCGCAATACATTTCATTCGCGGCGGCGGCAGATCGCGATGGTCATGGGGGGCGGCGCTGCGATCCTCGCGCTGGGCGTTCCGGCGTCGGCCGCTCTGGCCGACGCCGAATGGGCGGGCACCACGCCCACTGCGCCCCAGCGTGACCGCGCCCGCGCCGCCGACCCCACCCACCAGGCCCAGCTGCAGCCCGGCCGCCTCGTCGAGCCCGTCGGCGAGCACCACCCCGGGCCACCCCGACGTGAGCCCGAACCAGCCGAGCACCACGCCCGGTGACCCCGACGGCACCCCGGCCGGGCAGCGTGGCCTGCACACCCCCACGCCGCCGAGCGCGAGTCCGAGTCCGTCGGCGTCGACCACGCCGCAGCCGACATCGGAGCCCGGCTGCTGAGGCGGGCGGCACCACACCCCCGGGGCGCGCCGGTGGGGGCGTTCGGCGTCCACCGGCCGTCCGGGGAAGGGGGTCCGACCAGGTAAACGAGCACCGGGTACGCCCCGTCGTACCCCAAATGGGTGACTCGGGGATAAAGCGACAATCCGGACGGTCACTCGTCGAGTTGATCCGGATACATTGAGTGAATGATGTGGTCGGATCGCCCCCGGTCGACGATGGACCGCGTCTACCGACCGGTCCTGTGGGCCTGCCGCGGGGAACTGACCGCCCTGCACCACCTCGATCCGGCGATCACGCCGAACGTCGTACCGCTGTTGCAGATCCTGCCATCGGCGCGGGGGCCGACCCGCGACATCGCGGACGCGCTGCGGCTGGTCCGCGAGCACACACCGTCCGGATTGACCCTGGGGATCGATCTGAGCTGCCTACCGGACACTGACGACAGTCTGCGTTCGCCGCCGCTGGACATCGCCGAGGACCTCGCCGAGCGCGGCATCGGCCTGCAGCCGGTGATCCGGGCCTTCGACAGCGACCGGCGGCTCATCGAACACGGCCTGGCCGCCCGCATCCACGGTAGGCACGCCGTGGTCCGGTTCCAGCGGCGGGTGGACGTTCCCGAACCGGAGGTGGCGACCCTCGCCTGCGAACGCATCTGGCGCGGCACCGGCCTGGAGCCCGAACAGTGCCACCTGGTCGTGGATCTGGCCGGGATCGGCTGCGGCGCGCACGCCGCGCACATCGTCGACGGCGCTGACCGCCTGCTGGGCTGGGCCCGCCGGCACCCGTGGCGGTCGGTCACCCTCACCGCCGGGTCGATGCCCGCCGACCTCACCGAATCCCCCACCGACGAGCCGGTACGGCTGGGCCGCTTCGACGCGCTGCTGTGGCGTCGACTGGCCGCCCCCGACATCGAATACGGCGACTACGGGGTCAGCTGCCCGTCCACCAGCAACGGCGGCCACCACCGGCAACGGCCGACGCTGCGCTACACCACCGAGGGAGCCTGGTGGATCTACCGGTCCACCAGGCGCGGGTCACGTGACGACGACCGCTTCGCCGACCTGTGCCGCACCCTGGTGACCTCCGCCCACTGGCCGGTCGCCGGGGCCCGGTTCTCCTGGGGCGACGCCGAGATCGCCCGCCGCGCCCGGTGCACCCCCGGCGCGGGCACCCCGTCGAGCTGGATCGCCTGGGCCACCTCCCACCACCTGGCCCAGGTGGTGCAGGAGCTCACCGGCCGGCACCGCGCGTCGCCGCTGCCCGCCGTACCGAGGCCGCGCCGGCCGGGCGGCTGGCGGGTCGGCTGACCGTCAGCCGATCTTCCAGGAGCCGGCGATCTCGCGGCTCCGGGTCTTGTAGACGATCTGACCCTTGGCCGGCTTCACATCGAACACCAGCTGTCCACTGCGCTTGGTGCCGGCCCTCATGTTGTTGCCGTAGTCCAGATCCTTGCCACAGTCGGTGACCCGACCGCCGGCGGCATCGGTGGTGGTGGAGTCCGGCAGCAGGAAGGTGAAATCGTACGGGCTGATCGTGCCCCGGCCCTTGGTCACCTGCACGGTCACGTCGACGATCAGATACGCGCCGCTCTTGGGCTTGCTGTACGCCCCGCAGTCCTTACGGTTGCGTGGCGCGGAGACGGTCACCTCCACCTCGTCGCCCTCGTCGCTGGTGACGACAAGCGTCTGGCCGGGCTTCAGGTCCTCGGTCTCCTGGGTGGGCGCGGCCGGCAGGGACGGCAGGTCCGAGGGGAACGGCTCGATCGGCCGGGGGCTGGCCCGGGTCGGCGACGGGCTCGGCCGGGCGAGTGAATCCGCGAACTGGTCGCGCATCAGGTACACCCCCGTCGCGCCACCGCCACAGCAGAGCACGAACAGGGCCACCACCCCACTGAGGACCAGCAGCATCGTGTTGCCCCCCTTGCGCGGCGGGGCGACCGGCGCGCCGAGCGGCTCGCCGACCAGCGGCTGCCCCGGGTACGGCGGCTGCGGCTGCCCCAGGTACGGCGCCTGCGGCTGGCCGGTGACCGGCGCCTCCGGCTGCTCCGGATACGGCGGCTGGTTCTGCGGTTCCGGCGCGGTGGGGGGCTGGTACGTCACGGCGGTGGCTCTCCTTGCCCGGGCGGTAGTCGGCGTGCCGCAGCTTAGGGGGTCCGGCCGGAAACTCTCGACCCCCATACCGGGACGGCGCTCGGGTGCTGGCAATCATGTCCACCTTCTGAGACCCTATTAGCACGTGTGTTCGACGAAGGAGGTGGGTCGTGCCGACGTCACCTCCCGCCCACGATCTCGCCGCCGCCGCCCGGCGGTACGCCGCCCGGGGCATCCCCGTCCTACCCCTGCACACCCCCGGCGACGCCGGGCGCTGCTCCTGCCGGCGGGTCGGCTGCGAGCGGCCGGGCAAGCACCCGCGTCTGCGCCACGGCCTGTGCGAGGCCAGCACCGAGCCGGGTCAGCTGGACCTCTGGTGGGCGACCTGGCCGACGGCGAACATCGGACTGCGTACCGGCGTCGTCATGGACGTTCTGGACGCCGACACCGCGGCCGGCTGGGCGGCCGTGCGGCGGCTCGGGATCGGCGACGGCCCGGCGGTG
>DASVVF010000349.1:0-1933 GCA_036386695.1 Catenuloplanes sp.
GCGACCGGCGGGGGCCGGCCTTCCTGAACGTGTTCCGCGCCGGCGCCCCCCAGGCCTACGGGGCCCGGCGGGTCACCGGCCTGCGCGCGGCGCAGCTGATGGAGAACGGCGGCAAGGGGACCACCGCGCAGCAGGGCGAGGCGAGCGCCCTGTGCGAGGCCCTGGAACGGCACTGCGGCACCTGGCGCGGCGACGAGGAACGCATCCGGGCCGACTACCGTTCCGTGGCCGACACCGCGATCCACCCGGACACCTGCCAGCTCTACCACGACCGGCAGTTCGCCGACCGGGGCCAGTGGAACGCGCGGAACTCACCGTTCCAGTTCGTCTGCGACCCCTTCGACGAAACGGCGGAACTGGACTGGAGCCCGGTCTGGTCCGTCACCGAGCAACGCCACCGGCTGCTGCCCACCGGGCTGCTGTACTACCGGGCGCCGGCCGCCGCCGACCGGACCTTCGTCCGGGCCCACTCCAGCGGCAACGCCGCCGGTTCCGACCTCACCGACGCGGTGCTGCGCGGGGTGCTGGAACTGGTCGAGCGCGACTGCGTGGCCCTGTGGTGGTACAACCGCACCCGGCACCCCGGGTTGGACCTCGCCGCCTTCGGCAACCCATGGTTGGCCGAGCTGCGGGAGGTGTACCGCGGACTGCGCCGGGAGGTGTGGGCCCTGGACGTGACGTCCGACCTGGGGGTACCCACCGTGGTGGCGTTGTCCCGTCGGATCGACAAGCCAGCTGAGGACATCATGTTCGGGTTCGGGTCGCATCCTGATCCGGCAACGGCCCTGATCAGCGCCTGCACCGAGATGAACCAGCTCATGCCGGCCCTGGTCGACGTCGACGCCGACGGGGGTTACGGCGTCACCGACCCCGACGCGGTGCGCTGGTGGACCACCGCGACGGTCGGGGCGCAACCGCACCTGCTACCCGATCCGGACCGGCCGTTGCGCGGACCGGGCGACTTCGGGCCGGCGGCCACCGCGGACACGCTCGGGCAGTTGGACGGAATCCGCCGCGGCATCGAGGGACAAGGCATGCACCTGCTGGTGCTGGACCAGACCCGACCGGACATCGGCCTGCCCGTCGTCAAGGTGATCGTGCCGGGCCTGCGGCACATGTGGGCGCGGTACGCACCCGGTCGCCTCTACGACGTGCCCGTCCGGCAGGGCCTGCTCGCCGAGCCCACGCCGTACGAGCAGCTCAATCCCATCCCCCTGTTCGTCTGACAGCAGCGTCACCGCCCGCGGTGACGTCGAGGAGTGGTTGTGACCTTCCGAGCCACTGAAGAGACGATCACCGGCCTGCGCGCACTGTGGTCGCTCAGCGAGGACGCCCTGGTGGAGACGAATTCGACAACGGATCGCCTGGTGCTGCTCAGCCGTTGGGGCGAGGAGGCCATCGAGGACCGCGACGGCGTGCTCGACGGTCTGTTGAAGCGGATGGGGATGGGGCCCATCGCCCTGGCCCACGCCGTGCCGCCCGACGCGAGCACCGCACCGCTGGCCGCCGCCCTCGACCGCATCGGCCACTGCGTGGTGCGCTCCCTCGGCTCCCGGCACAACGGCGACCTGGTCCTGTCCGTGGCACCCACGCACCGGGACAGCCGGCTCAGGATCGAGCCGGTGCGCCCCACCACGACCGTCCGGTTGTCGCGGTTCGCCGCCATGCGGGCCTGCGCCGGGGTGATGCGGCTGGAATCCCCGCTGGCCCAGCACCGGGTCGAGCTGCACGACCCGCTGGCGGTGTGGGTCGCCGGCTCCGTCAGCACCCCGACCACCGTCGCGCAGCTGACCCGCCGCGTCCACGGTGACCACGCCGCGGTGGCCGACATCGTCGCCTATCTGGTGGCCGCGCGGATGATGCTCTCCGCCGGGGAGGTGGCACCCGGCGCGGCACGGTTCGCCGAGGACGACGACCCGGACCTGATGTACTG
>DASVVF010000350.1:0-4805 GCA_036386695.1 Catenuloplanes sp.
CGACGCGTACCGCTGGACACCGTGGTGACGCTGGACACCACGGCCGGGGCCCGCCGTTACCGGGTGGTGGCCCGGCGCACCGCGGACAAACAGCGGTTGCCGGCGGACCTGTTCGCCCGCGGCGGACCGCCGCGGCTTGCCCTGATCACCTGCGGCGGCGACTTCCGCGACGGTCACTACGAGCGCAACGTCATCGTGTACGCGGTGCCGGCCTAGCGCTGGCGCCCCGATCGGGTCGATGTTCAACCCTGACCATGAGCGACCCGGCGGCGCAGGTGGTGGCGGACGGCCCGTCCGCGGGCCTGTACCGGGCGGTGACCGGTGCGCCGCCGTGGTTGACCGGTCCGGACGCCCACGCCGCGTTGGCCGGCGTGCTCGCTCTCGCCGCGCTGCGCTCGGTGTCCCGACGTCGGTGGACGGCGGTACGCCGCCCCGCGAGCGGCTCGTACGGCGGCGTCCTGATGGTCGCGGTCGGCGGGCTGGTCGCGGGGCTCGGTGGCGGCTGGCCCGCACCCGGGGCCGCGCGCCCACGCCCGGTGAGAACGCCGGGAGCTCACCGCCGGGCCGACTCCGGGCTTGCGGTTCGGCGCGCCCCGGCCGGGTCGGCCGGTGGATCGCCCGGCGCCGCGTACCGAGCCCGCGCCCCGGTAGGGGACGCGGGCTCGGACCGTCAATGACGCTCGGTCAGTTGTCGACGAGCTTCCAACCCTGGTTTTGCGTGCCGTCGCAGGGGAACTGGGCCGCCTGCACGCCCGTCGCGGTACTCGCGCCCGGGATGCCGATGCACAGGTTGCTCTTGCGGTTCCGGATGCGGTAAACCCCTGCCGGGTAGGTGGCGGACGTCTCGAACCTCCAGTCCTGGTTGTTGCTGGTGTCAGGGGTCGCCTGGATGAGCCCCGCGCCGGCGGCGGTGCTGGCGCCGTCCACACCGAGCGCCTTGCCGCTGCGGACGTTGCGGAAGCTGTAGTAGCCGCCACCCGCGTCCGACGCAGCCCAGTTCTGATCCGAGATGAGGTCACCGCCTGACAGGGCAAGGGGGTTCTGGACGATCCTTGCACCGTTGGCGGTGCTGCCTCCGGCGACGGCCAGCAGCTTCGCGGACTTCAAGTTCGAAAACCCATACTTGCCGTCACCCGTGGCCATAATCGCCGGGTCCGGACTCTGTGGTGCCTGGGCGTGGGCGGCCGCTGGAATCGCCACCGCCATCAGCGCCCCGGCCAGAACCGCCGCGGCGGCACTCGTGCTGCGTGTTGCGTGCACTTTGCTTCTCCTCCCGTTGGACTTACGGGGAGCATCCTGCCAGATCACCGGGACGCTTACAGTCCCTAATGGAGGAAATTTAGGGACTTGTGTTGACGCCTCAGATCGTCTATTTTGCCCCGAATAACTCCACAGTGCGCGGGCCGACGCTCCGCGAGTGACCACTGCGGAGCGGTCGGCATGTCTGCGGAGGACACGGTCGTACCGACTCACGCCGGTCATGATCGGCATCAGCCGCTTCCTCCGCATGGCTACGCGGAAGCACCGGGGCGCACCGGCGGCTAGCATGGGCCTCGCCCACGTGCGGACGTTGAGAGGACGGGATGCGTTCCCTGAGTTCGGACAGTCCGGCCGGCGGCCTTGATCTTGGCTGGCAGGGGCCGCTCAACGGCGACACACCCGCGGAGGGTCGTACGCCGCGGCCGCCGGATCGTCACCGGGTGGTGGGCTTGGATGGACTTCGCGGGTTGGCCGCGTTGTACGTCTGTGTTCATCACTGCTGGTTGCTGACCTTCAAGGGCTATCCAGCCAACACCGGCCCAGCCTGGCTCGACTGGCTCGTGTACGGACGTCTTGCCGTGGTCTTCTTCTTGGTTCTGTCAGGCTTCTCCCTGGCCATTTCGGCGGCGCGTCACGGGTGGCGGGTGGGCAGTGTGATCGAATTCGCGCGGCGCCGCGCCTGGCGGATCGTGCCACCATATTGGGCCGCCCTCGCGTTCAGCCTCGTGATCGCGTGGGCCGTAATACCAGCATCGCGCCTAGGACCGCCGACCGCCCGGTCAGTCGTCGTCTACGGCTTGTTGACGCAGGATGTCGCCACGGCGCCGACGCCCAACCTGGCCTTCTGGTCGATCGCGGTCGAGGCCGAGTTGTACCTCATCCTTCCACTTCTGGTGCTGATCCGGCGCCGGCTGGGTGCGGTTTGGCTGCTTGTCTGCGCCACCCTTCCGGTGGTTCTCCTGGGCTTGCTAGCTCCCAGCGGATCCCTGGTGGAGGGTTCGAAAGGGCTGGCCCTGCAACTCGCCCCCCTTTTCGCCGCGGGCGTGGTAAGCGCCGGCGTGTTGGTGGCCAGTGACCGGATCCGCAGCTTGCCCTGGCATTGGCTTGCCGCAGGTGGCGCCGCGCCGGTGCTGCTACTGGTACTTCTCAAAGGCCCGGTCTGGACGGTGGACCATTACTTCTGGATCGACCTCGCGGTCGGTCCGGCGATGGCGATGCTTCTCATGGCCGTGGCTACCGGCCGGCCGACGGCGCTTGTGTGGTTGTTGGGCACCCGGCCGGTGCGCAGCCTCGGCACCTTCTCGTACAGCCTCTATCTCATCCACCTGCCGATAATCATGATTATCAGTCGCATATTCGTGGCCCGCCACATTGCGCCCGGACTCACCGCGTTCTGGGTCACGCTGACCTTAGGACTGCCAATCTCATTGTTGGCCGCGCGACTTTTTGCGATGCTCTTCGAGGTGCCATTCGTGAGGTACCGATCCTGGAGTTCGCTGCTGTCGGCGGTGCGCACCCGAGGGGTACGCCTGCATCAACCCCTCGCCCAGCAACGCCCTCGCGGCGAGCACCGAAGCGACTGAGTAGGCGAAATTGCCACGAAGGTAAGCCGGCCTGGCCGCTACCCGAGAGTCCTGCTCTGGTCGGCGGGATGCTGGTGGGCGCGCACCGGCTTGTGTCTATGGGCACCGCCGTCCTTGACGGCCAACCCCCGAGGCATCTAACTTTCTCTATGGGTTGAACCGTTTCACTGCCGGTTCGCGCTACGCCGACCGGCCTTGCCACCCTACCTCCGGGAGGTCCCACCGTGCCGAGTCGCCGAGACCTCCACCGACTGACCCTGGCCGCCGCCGCCGGCGCCGCCGTCCCGGCGGCGTGGTCCACCCCCGCCGCCGCGGCCGCGCCCACGGTCACCGAGACCAGCACCCAGGTGACCGTCAACAATGGACCCGTCCAGTTGGTGGTCACCAAGTCCGGCGGTGGCCGGGCCACCTCACTGCGGCTCGGCGGCCGGGAGCTACTCGGCGGCGGCGGCGTCGGCTACTACGACGTGGTCTCCGAGGCGGTGGGCACCCCGGTTGCCCTGCCGCCGGCGGGGACGACATACCGGGTACGGCGCGGCGCCGACTTCGTCGACGTCTCCTGCGAGATCGGCCCGAGCAGCGGCGCTCCGTTCACGACGGTGCGCCATTTCATCGTGCGGACCGGGGAACCCGGCATCCATCTGGCGACCGAGTTCCGGCACAGCGCCGACGCGCACGCCTTCAAGGCCGTCCAACACCGCTTCGTGCTGCGGGTGAACCCGGCCATGTTCACCCACGCGTCGGTGCAGGACGACCCGATCGGGCTGCGCTGGCGCGCCGCCGCGGCCGTCCTGCCGACCCCGGCGCACCTGCGCGCCGCACCCGCGGTGATGGACGCCACCGACGACCTCAACGGGCTCGGGTCGAGCTATCCCCGCCGCTACTACACCAAGTACGACTGGGCGACCTACCACAAGGACCACGTGCTGCACGGGTTCTACGGCAACGGCTACGGGGTCTGGGCGGTGCTGGCCAACAAGGAGGCGTTCTGCGGCGGCCCCACCCGCCAGGACCTCACGCTGCACCAGACCGAAACCACACCGGTGCTCCTGGTGGAGCCGCAGGCGACCCACTACGGATCCCCCGCCCTGGCGGTCCGCGGCGCGTGGAGCAAGACCTACGGACCGTACTTCATCCACCTGAACACCGGCACCGACCCGGTCGCCCTGCGCGCCGACGCGATGCGGTACACCCGTCCCGGCTTCCACCAGGCCTTCTACGACCAGCTCGGGTTGCCCGGTTGGGTGCCGACGACCCAGCGCGCCACGGTCAGCGGCCGGGTCACGATCCCCGGCACGCCGGGGATGACCGGCGCGGTGGCCGTGCTGTCGGACAACCGGCTCGACTTCCAACGCACCGTGCTGGGTTTCCAGTACTGGGCCGACGTGAACGCCGACGGCTCGTTCCAACTGGCCGGCGTACGCCCCGGCCGCTACCGGCTGACCGTCTACCGGCCCGGCGTCTGGGGGGAGTTCGTCCGCGACGACGTGGTCGTCGAACCCGGCCGGGCGTTGCGGATCCCCGATGCCAGCTGGTCTCCGGTCAGCCACGGCCGGACACTCTGGCAGATCGGCACACCGGACCGCACGTCGGCGGAGTTTCGCCGGGGCCGCGACTTCCGGCAGTGGGGCCTGGAGTCCCGGCACCTGACCGACTTCCCCAACGGCGTCACGTACACGGTCGGCACCAGCACCAACGCGGACTGGAACTACGTGCAGTACCAGCGGCTCAACGGCACACCTCTGGCACCGTGGCGGATCCGCTTCAACCTGGCCGCCGCCCCGGCGTCCGGCGCCGCCGCCACCTTGACCATCGCGCTGGCCGCCTGGTCACTGGAGACCGCCCGCCCGGTACCCGACCGGACCAGCAGCCTCAACATCGGCGTCAACGGCAGCCCACCGTTGGTCTGGACGTTCCAGCCGGACGATTCCCGCAGCTCGCTCTACCGCAGCGGGACCTCCG